>NZ_NWBQ01000054.1:0-18067 GCF_002837135.1 Macromonas bipunctata
GGTCGCCGCCGCCGGACGCTACCCAGCATGGGCCGCCCACGGCATCAATTTCAATCACGTAGTCTGGCATCACCTTCTTCCTTCTTTGTTTAAATATCACCTAACCGTTTCATTGCACGGGACGGCGCACCGCCCGTGAATTCAGGCGTTATATTTCTATTAATCCGGCAATCATCAACCCGAACGTGCTAATCTTTCGACCATGAACAAAATTGATGCCAGAAAGCTGTCGCCTGATGCGCTCAAAGCGTTGCGTGGACAGGCATTGCGCATGCGCGAAACGCTGCAACTGCCGTGGCGCGAGATTGCGCGCGTTATGGGTGTGCATGTGACGACGGTGCTGGCCTGGGCACAACGCTACGCCAGTGAAGGCGAGGCGGGACTGGAGTCCAAGAAACCCGGACGTGCGTACCTCTCGGGCCGTACGCTCAACTTGGGTCAAGAGTGGGTGTTGCGCACCGTGATAACCAGCGAAAGCCCCTCGGTGCGAGGATTGCCCTTTGCGCTGTGGAACCGGCGCGCGGTGGGCCAGTTGGTGCAGCAGCTCTTTGGCATCGACATGCCGATACGCACGGTGGGCGAGTACCTCATGCGCTGGGGCTACACGCCACAGCGCCCGAGTCGGCGTGCGCTGGAGCAAAAGCCGCTGGACGTGCAGAACTGGCTGCAAAACATCTACCCGCTCATTGCACGCAGGGCCAAAGAGGAGTCGGGCATCATTTACTGGGCCGACGAGACCGCTGTGGTGCAAGACGGGCACTGGGTGCGTGGTTACGCCCCAGCGGGCCAGACACCGGAGCTGGTGGCCAGCAGCAAACGCTTTGGCCTGACGATGGTCTCGGCGGTGAGCAACCAAGGGTTGGTGCGCTTTGAGCTTCTGGAAGGTGCGGCCAACACGCAAAGCACACTGGGCTTCATGCAAAAGCTGGTGGCCGACAGTGCGGGGCACAAAGTGTTTCTGATTATGGACAACCTCAGGGCGCACCATGCCAAGGACGTAACGGCCTGGGCGCAAGCGCACGCGGCCCAGATTGAGCTGTTCTACCTGCCGCCCTACACCCCACAGCTCAACCCTGATGAGTATCTCAACCGTGACTTCAAGACCGAGTTGCGCAGCGCCAACCGCTGCACCACGGCCAGCAGCCTGCGTGCACAAGCCGCCGCCTTCATGGAGTTTCTGGCCACAATGCCGGAACGTGTGAAATCCTATTTCAATCATGGGCCGGTTGTTTTTGCAGCTTGCTCGGGTTGATGATTGCCGAATTAATAGATAAGAATTTATGAAATATAATACATTATTGAATCCTTGTGGCTTGTTTCTAACTCCCGCCCCGGTGCGCTACACCCGAGATGAAGCGCAAGCCGAGATGGGCGTGACGTTCGACCAAATCGAGCGCGCTGCACGCTGGTGCGCTGCCGACAACGGTCCGCCCCCCACAACCGCCGTGTTGGGGGCCACGCTGCACGCGAGCTACTTCCAGCGGTTGCTGTACCAGGACGCACACGCTTTTGAGAATGCTTGTGTTGTTTTCCTGCCCGAGGCGTTGGCCCACCACGCACCGGCCCTCGCCCACGCCACTGATGGTGGCACTTTGACAGAGTGGAACATCTCAGAGAGGGTCTGCACCGCGTACTGGTGTCGCCACCTGGCAGATAAGTCGCTGTCGAGCCGTGTGACCGATGCGCCCTTGCCATTGCAATTTTGGGTAGAGCTCAATGCGGAACAGACCGTGTTCCTGCCCCACACCCAGGAAGGCCCAAGTTTGCTGCACACGCTGTTTGTGACCCGCGACGAGGTCTGGGTCGCGGCCCAGTGGCTGCATGTTGGCGACCTCGTGCGTTTCAGCAACGCCATTTGGCGTGCCCGCGACATCAGCGCACACACGTTGCAGCACATTCATGGTTGCCTGCAACAGGACGATACCCCCTAGATGCAGGGCATCTGTACGGTGCAACTGTGCCAGACGGTGGACCGACCTGCGCAGAGGGTCAACGTGATGGGTTGCCGCTTGCACCACGTGTACAGCGTGTAAGGCCCAGTCCTGCCACACCCTGGCGATCTGCGCCGGAGTGAGGTGCACGGCCCTGCCCTATCCACTTCCCCCTGCATACAATGCCATTCAAGGTGTCACCACCATGCCCATCCCACCGCCGCCACGCACCTACACCTGTCCGGCCTGCCGATGTCTGTCCGCGCTGCGGCCACCAGCCGCTGCAAACCCGACGGGCCAGTATGTCCGCACTTCCCGGTGCTTGGCCCAAGCTGGCAGACCAGCTCATGCGGCTGATGCGCTGAAAGCCTCGCCGTGCGTACCGACACCGACATCCAACACGACCTCGACCACAGCGCCGACGAGCTGCGTCGGCTGCGACTGCGCCATATGCAAGTGGCCGCGCTGGCCCTGCTGGTGGCGGCGGGCGTTTTGTTGGCTATCTCACACGCACTGCGCGCACAACACCCGGCTTGGGGCTATGTTGCCGCTTTTGCCGAAGCCGCCATGGTCGGGGCCATCGCGGACTGGTTCGCCGTGGTCGCGCTGTTCAGGCACCCCATGGGCTTGCCGATTTGGCACACCGCCATCATCCCGCAGCGCAAGGACGAGATTGGCCGCAACTTGGGCTCTTTCGTCGAGAACCACTTCATCACCGAGGCCGCCATCACGGGCAAGATACGGCAAGCCAACCCAACAGCACGGATAGGGGCCTGGCTGACGAACTCAACACATGCCGCCACCCTGAGCCGCGCGGCGGCCGTGGTGACCCGGCAACTGGTCGAGACGCTCGACCACGCGCAGTTGCGCGACAGCGTGCGCGCTCTGGCCAGCCAACGGTTGGAAGCATTGGACTTGTCGGGCGCGGCGGGTCAGCTGGTGGACAGCCTCATGCACAGTGGCCAACACCAAGAGCTGCTCTGGGTGCAGCAACCTAAAAAATGCCGACAGCAGCCCAAAACGACACGGTTTGTCCGGTGGATTGGGTATGCTGTGAAACCAGAATTCCAGCTGGCTGCATATCCACCAAAACACGGTATGCGAAATACCACAAAAATGACAAACAAAAAATCACTTCAGGAGACCATCGCCTTCCGGCTGGCTGAGCTGCTGCGCAGGCTCAACGAAGGTGCCGCGCTCGATCCTCAAGCCATTGCGCAAGAGTTCGACGTGAACCTGCGCACCGTACAGCGCGACTTCAACGAACGGCTGGCGTTTCTGGAGCTGGAAAAGCACAACGGTTGCTACAAGGTGGCGGGGGCACGGCTGGGCCTGCTGACGTGCCAAGACGTGGAACGCTTTGCGATGGTGGCAGGCTTGCAGGGCCTGCACCCCCGGCTGGGCACCGAGCTGCTGAAAGACTTGCTGGACAGCAAGTTAGAAAGCCTGCACATCCGGGGTCATAACTACGAAGACCTCAGTGGCAGGGAGGAAGCTTTCCAGCAGCTGAAAACCGCCATCGAGCAGCGCCATCCGGTCGGCTTTCGCTACCGCAAGGCCGAAGGCGACAAACTGGTAGCCACGGTGCAACCGTACAAGCTGGTGAACCACAAGGGTATCTGGTACCTGGTGGCCAGCGATGCGGGCACCCTTAAGTCCTACACCTTCACCAAAATCAGCGCGCTGCTGGTAGCCAGCGACCAGCGGTTCCAACCCGACGCACAACTGCTGGAACAACTGGCGCACGAAGACACCATCTGGCTCAACACCCGAAAGACCGAGGTGGTGCTCAAGGTCAATGCCGACGTGGCGGGCTACTTTCAGCGCCGCAAACTGCTGGACGGGCAGAAGATCGACAAAACACTGGCCGACGGTGGGCTGCTGGTGTCGTGCCTGATGGCCCATCCCAACCAGATTCTGCCCATTGTGCGCTACTGGCTGCCACACGTACGCATCATCAGCCCAGAGGCGTTACAGGGGGATCTGGAACGCCAGCTCAAAGATTACCTTGGTGTGGATGCCAAAAGGTCGTAACAGCCAGCTCCCTTTCACAACAACACTTTACGGATCAATTCATGTTTAAAAAACTTGGCGTTTGCCTGTCTGGCGGTGGCGGCAAAGGTGCTTACCAGATTGGGGTGTGGCAAGCACTGCGCGACTCTGGCCTCGACAAACAACTTAGCGCCATCGCCGGTAGCTCGGTGGGCGGGCTGAATGGGGCCATGTGGGCACAGAACCGTTACGAACAAGCGCGGGACATGTGGCTCAACATCGAAAGCCGCAATATGCTCAGCGTACAAGACGTGCCGCAACTGGCATCGCGCATCGCCACTTTGACAGGTCAGGGTGTCATCTCACCGCTCCTGTTGAAATTCATCAGCACCAAAGGCCTGTTCAAGCAAGACGGGCTAAAAAGCATGATCGCGGACGGGCTTGATGCGTCGGGGCTGGTGGCCTCGCCGCTGACGCTTACTGTGGCGCTGCACAACATGGATGCCAACCGTGTGGAATACCGCCGGGTGGACGATGAAGGCAGTGCCGCCAAAATGCTGCTGGGCACAGCGGCATTGCCTTTCATTTTTGATGACATCAAGATTGGTGGTACCACTTACAGCGACGGGGGTTTCTTCTGGGGTCTGCCACACAAAAATACCGACAACACCCCCATCAAGCCGCTGATTGAGGCCGGTTGCGACACCGTTGTCGTCGTGTACCTGTCGCCTGAAGACCTCAGTATTGACCCACGCCAGTACCCCGGGGTCAGGATCATCCCTATCGTGCCCACATACAGCCTGGGGGGTTTGAGTGCAACCCTGGATTTTTCCAACGAAGGGGCCGCACGGCGCATGGAACAGGGCTACAACGATGCACTGCACCTGTTGCGCCACCTGGAGCTGTTTCTCAGCAACGAACAGCAGTATGAAGCCTTGTGGGAGCGCGTCAAGATGGATGCCGCGCAAGCGGCGGCCAAGCTCAACCAGCAGTTCATGGCCACCGATGCGCAGCACCAGGACACCATCGCTGACATTCACCACTTTGACCGGCAAGTGCAGCAGGACAATTTCAGCCAGACGATTGAAATCAACGAGGCAGACGATGCGCCGCAAGCCTTGGACCAGCTTGCGCTTGAGAACGCAGCCCTGCTGGCCCACATTGAACGCAAAAATATCGAGACAGATGTAGACAACTTCATCACGCAAAACCGCAACAACCGTCAAAAAGTTGAAACCGCTGTGATGGACGCGCTGGCAGCACTGGCACCCGTGACGGGCCGGGCGACGCACCTGCGTGACCAAGGCGTGCTGTCGCGCGTGTGGGGTGCCATTACCGGAAGCAACCAGCAAATCGCCGCCAGCAACGACCATGCCTTGGCACAAGCCCAATTTGCCGCTTTACGACTGATAGCGGGCGTGCAGGAAAAAGGGGCTATCACGCTCGAATTTACCTGCATGTTGCAAAACCGCCTGAACCAGGCCTTTGCCGAAGTGAACCGCTTGGGCGAACGGCACAACCGGGATTTGCGCCGCGTGTACCGCTCGTTGGCAGGGGTGTACTGCAAGCTGCGCGACCGCATGGTGCAACACGAAAACCGCTTGCAGGCGCTTGAGCGCCAAGGTCGGCTCCACCACTGGCTGCTGCACCCCAATCGGCCACGCTTTCATGGCAAGACCTTGAGCGAGTTGTCGCCAGAGCTGCGTCTGGCCTGCATCGCCAACGACTTTTACCACCTCACAGAAGGCAACTGGTCGGTTCAAGAACTGGTCAGCCTCAAAGAAATGTGCATCAACACCGGGCTGCACGACGACAAGCCTGTACAAGTGGCCCAGTTTTGCCAGCAACTGGCCCGCACCCCAGACTGCACACAGGCCCTAAGCGACAACTTGGTCATCCTGCCCGATACCGCTGCACCATTGGTTCAACCCGCACGCTGGCTGCGCGACCTGCGCGAATACAACAGCACCGCACAATTGCCACCCGAACAGATCCTGGCCCTGTGGGGCTACACCACGCACAGCACATTGCCAGCTTGGGACTTTCTTGCCGAACTGTTGTACCACATGAAAACCGCAGGCTTTTCGGTGGTGCACAGCAGCGACATCGGTCGCTACAAGGACGAATGGATTGGCCAACTCAAGGCGCTGGACGACCTGATTCAGGAAAAAATCCTGCCCACCGCATTTAAGGCCAACATAGAAGATGTCAGCCAAGTCATCCGGGACTTTCGTATCAAAGTCCCGCTCATCGGCAAATTCAGCGTGGGCAAATCCACCCTGCTCAATTGTTGGCTGGGCGAGGACATTCAACAGCAGGATTTGGCAGCGTGTACCAGTCTGGCCACCGAATTCCACTACGCACCCAGATCGGAACACGAAAAACTGATCGTTCACTGGATTGAAAACGAGCACAAAGGCACTCTGCGCAGACAGGAACTCCCGCTATCGAGCTACTCCACCTTGCTGAATGACATAAACAATAAGACCGTCACACCCCTCCCGCTCTATGTAGAACTGCACCTCAACCGCAGCGCACTGGCACGCCATCCCGACCTGATTTTGGTGGACATGCCCGGCTTTGGCTCGGGCAATGGCGACCACGAACGTGCGCTGCAACAGTACATAGGTGAAGGTGTGGCCTGCATACTGTGCGTGACACGCACCAGCCAGATCGGTATTGACGAACAAGGCTTTATTGAGCGCCAACGCTCGTTCGGGCAAGATTTTTCGTTGCTGGTGTGTCAGGAAGGCCTCAACACCCCCAGCCAGCGCGAGGCGCTGCGCCAGCGTCTGGCCGAACAAGTGGGGCTCGAATCAGGCCAACTGGTGCGCGGCTGCTCGGCCCGCGAGGGCGACTTGGGCGGTTTTGACGACCTGCTGGCACGACTGGAAACGCAAAAGGCCACGCTGTTTCACGCCAACCTGGCCAAACCGGTATACGGCTTGCTCGACAAAGCCAAAACCGAGCTGACCAAGCGGCTAAGGCAAGACACCACCGCAGATGACTTGCGAGACAAACGCAACCAACTCGACAAGGCCACCCAACAACTGGCACAGGACTACGAGCAGGAACACACCAGCCTGCTGCAAGACTGCCGTGGCCGCATTACCCGCGAAGTGATCAGCACCGCCAAAAATTACCTCTACAGCCAACACGACCGCTACAGCCAAATGCTGCTGGCCGGGCAACACGTGGGGGCCGAACTGGTGGCCAACGCGCGCAACGCCTGTCAGCTGGCCATTGAAAACAGCTTGACCCCACGCTTTAAGGAGGCCAGCGAACGCCTGGGCTACCACGTCGATCAGGCATACCACACTGGCGATGCGGTGTACGAAAGTAGCCACGCGGCCAGCCTAGAGCAGGACACCGGATTGGGCGGAGCGGCAGCGGGTGCCGCAGCTGGGGCGGCCATAGGCACCATATTGCCGGTGGTGGGCACCGTGATTGGTGGTTTGCTCGGTGGCGTGATTGGATTCTTCAGCTCACGCAACAGCAAAAAGAGCGAGGCCGAAAGCCAAGCCAACGATGCAATTGAACACATGATCCGCCAGTTGGAAGCCAAGCTGCCTGCATTGCTGGAACAACAGGCCGACCTTTTTCTGAAAAATATGAACAGCAAAATGAACAGCAAACTGGAGGCCATGAAACAAGACCTAAACACCATCGACGCACAGCTCCAGGCCAACGAACAGCAACGCACCCACATCCAGCAACAAGTAACGCAGGCACTGCAACAGGTGAAAACCATGCTTGAGTGCCAGACTGAGCCTGAGCTGGCGGCTTAAACCCTTCTTTTGTCTTCACCTACGCTGTAGCGTTTTTTATGTCCATCCTCAACAAGCTCAAAAACATCAACACGCGCCAGTCCACGCGGCTGTACACCAAGCACCCGCTGGCGGCAGAAAGTCTGGAGTTCCGCCTGCAATACTTGGCAGCGGTGGCGTTGACCACCGCCTTGGAGCGCGAGCCCAATGCCCACGAACGAGCCGCCTTCAACGGCCTGTCAGACAGTCTGGCCATCGACCCCAACGATGGCGACGAACAACTGAACGAACGCAGCCATCTGTCGGAAGAGGACATTGAGACGCTGCTGGCCAGCATCCGAAAAAAAGATGTCAGCTACCTGTACTTGCTGGACACGGCGTGGGTACATGCCGCCGACGGTACTGTGGATGCCGATGAGGCGGCCTTGACCACCGAATTGCTGGGGGTTTTGGGCATCAAGCCGCAAGTGGTACAAGACCTGCACGCGCTTGCCGAGGCGGTACACCGCAAGGTCTTGAGTCAGAAATTGGAAGTGCTGGCACGGGCGTGGCAATACCAGCACTTGCACACACAGATCAAAGCGATTGCCAACCTCTTTTTCCCCTTCGAGCGGGTGGTAGACGGCCAGTGGATTGACCACGGCAACAAGACGGCCACCTCCATCATCAACCGAATAACGTGGATGACGGGGGCACCGGAATTTCTTTGCTCCAAGGATATGAAATTTGTTTTTGGAATCAAAATGTCGGGGCAATATGAATTGGAGTCAGTTGATTTAAAAATGAAAAAACTTGGCATAGATGGAAAAGAATGGAGGATTCCAAGTCAAATCGAATTAATAGAAATAAAAAATTTTCCATCATCATTATTTGATGAAGATATTCCCTATGAAGATGTGGTTGCAGAAAATGTTCTAAATAAACACCTTGAAAGCCAATCAAAACAGCCATCGGTATATTTAATTTTTTGCAAGCAATTCAATTTTTAAAGCTATCAAATATTTATTTGAACACAACTCAATTTTAACTGTTATGTCCATTTTCAAGAAACTCAGCAACTTGGCCGCCAACAAGGCCGAATCCTCCATCGCCAAACACCCACTGGCCAGTGCCGCCCTCGAATTCCGGCTGCAATACCTCAGCGGCGTGGCACTGGGCACAGCGGCAGACCGCAAGGTCACAGAAGCCGAGCGCCAAGCCATGATTCGCCTGGCCAACAGCTTGAGCCTAGATACGTCGGAAGCCGACGAACAACTCAACGAGCGCAGTCACGTCACCGAAGACGGCATTGCGGTCATCTTTGACAGCATTCAGCAAAAACAGGCCACTTGGCTGTACATGCTCGACTTGCTGCGTATGCACGCAGCAGACCAAACGGTGGACACGGACGAAACCAGCGTGGCCAACCAGCTGGCCAATATGCTGGGGGTGGATACCAGCAAACTGCCCGCACTGGTCACGTTTGTCGGTGCCTTGGTCAAGCAAGATCGGGCCCCGATTCAAAAAGCCTTGCTCAACCTCAGAATCAACGACCCAGTTCTGACAAATTACATTGCTCTGCTCGTACAACCCATTTTTTCGTACGCAGGCATCATCAGTGGGCGCTACATCGACCACGGCAACGGCACCCTGACCGATACCACCACCAACCTGATGTGGCTGCGCTTTTGCGTAGGTCAACGCTGGGAGGCGGGCAAGGTGGCAGGCAACCCATCGGTTTTTTCCGAAATTGACGATGGCGAACAGGCTGCTGTCAATTTCAACACCGCAGGCTTTGCCCAGAAAAGCGACTGGCGTATTCCCACCATTGAAGAGATCAAGAGCCTGACTACACCCAAAACCAGTTATCCAGTGATTGATGAGCAAGCATTTGTTTCCACTCCGGCATATTGGTATTTCAGCTCATCTTTCACAAAAACCTACAATGGCAGGTCACATCAAATGACTGGTTTTCACAACTCCATTCGCTCCGATGATTTTGTTCTGCGCCTGTGTCGCAACGCTTGACCTTCCAATTGGTGTCAGACGCTGACCAAAACCACAATTTCTTGTAGAAACAGAGCTGCACATGTCCTTGGATTTCAACTTTTCGCTCGAAGAACTTGAAGCTGCCGAATCGGCAACGGCCAACCCGTACTTGTCCGATGCGGCCCGGGGCTTGCAGCTCGTAACGCGGTTGATGGCACAACCCGGCAGCCACAGCACCACACAGCAGCGCCAACAACTGCAACACCTGCATGAGCTGGTGCATCGGCGGTTTGTGGCGCTGGCTGCCCGCGACGATTACCCAGCCGAAGCCCAGAGCTACCAGGAGCTGATCGCACTGGAACAGTCGCTGGAAGATCTGGCCGCTTTTCCGGACTTGGCCAACAAGACCGTAGTGGGTGTAGGCGGTGGCTTCAGCGCGGGCAAGTCGCGTTTCCTCAACACGTTGCTGGGTGTGGATCTGCTGCCCGAATCACTGGAACCCACCACCGCTATTCCCAGCTACCTTACACACGGCACACAAGCCGAGGTGATTGCCCTCAACACCTTTGCCCAGCAAGTGGCGCTGGATACCGCTGCCTTGCAAGCGATTACCCACGCTTTTCACCAACATTACCAAAAAACGCTGGGCGTTGAGGTAGGGTTTGCACACCTCATCCGCCTGTTGATGGTGCAAAGACCCGAACTGCAATGGCGCAACCTGGCGTTTCTGGACACCCCTGGCTACAGCAAGGCCGACCACGAGGGCAGTGGCGCCAGCGATGCGCAAATTGCCATGCGCCAGCTGCGCGAGGCCGACCATGTGTTGTGGTTACTTAACGCCAAAAACGGCTCCATCCGGCAGGATGATCTGAACTTTTTGCGTGAACTCAATCCACACAAGCCCGTGTTTTTTGTGGTGACACAAGCTGACTTGGTAGGCGTATCGCGCATTGATGCTATCTTGCAAAGCACCCGCACCAGCATTGCTCAAGCTGGCCTGACCTGTGCGGGCGTGATGGCCTGGAGCGCACCTTTGGGCGAGCTACACGGTCAGCAAATGGGGGGTGATGACGTGCGCCAGTGGCTCGACACGCTGGACAGTGCTCGCAAACGTACCCAAAAGCGCCTGATCTGTGCACGCACACTGGACGCACACCTTGCCCACAACAACAACCTATTGGCTACCAACCGCACGTTGCTGGCCGCCCTCAACGAAGTCTGGACACTGGCACACGACGGCTTGGCCGACAACCGCCGCGCTGCTATCCAGCAACAAATTGAACGGTTGCGCAACGACCAGCTGCGCTTGGGTGGTCTGGTGCAGGAGTTGGATGCGCTAAAACAGGACATGCTGGCGGTGGTCACACATCTGGTAGGCAGTTTGGCCGAGGACGAAGACATGCGCCATGGGCAAGAAATGCTGCACACCATGCGCGCCGATGCGCTGCAAGGCTCGATGAATGTGGGCGAGCCGTTGGAGCTGTGTGTTGAGGCGGTGAAGTCGGAAATCAAGAAAGTCATTGTCACGCTGGGCAACAACTGCGGCAGCACCGCCTTGGGCTTCAGTGCCTTGCGCAACAATCTCAAAATCGATCCGCTGTTGCTGGTCAAAGGCAGCCGTTTGCTGGCTGAAATTCGTGCCAAAGACCCCAAGAACATCACACTGGCCATATCCAGCCCACACGCTGCGGCGTAACATCCCTGCTCCCAACCTGGTATTCACATGTCATTGGACTTTTCGTTTTCTGTAGATGAGCTGGAGGCTGCCGCTGTTTCCACCGCCAACCCCTACCTCAGCCAGCCTGAGCGGGGCTTGCAACTGGTGGCACGTCTGGTGGGACAGCCGCTGGCCGATGCTGTGCCTAACGCGCAGCGCCATCTGTTGGCCCAACTGCACGACCTCGTCCACACCCGTTTTCTGGCGCTCACGGCCAAGGGCAGCTACCCCGGCGAGGCCCACGCGTTGCACGGTTTGCTGACGCTGGAGCAGTCCTTGCAAAACCTGACCGCTTTCCCGGATCTGGCCCGCAAAACCATTGTGGGTGTAGGCGGTGGCTTCAGCGCAGGCAAGTCGCGCTTCCTCAACACCCTGCTGGGCATTGCCCTGCTGCCCGAATCGCTGGAGCCCACCACCGCCATCCCTACCTTTGTGACCGCCGGCGAGAGCAACAGCATTGTGGCGCTCAACCACTTCAACCACCGCGTAGAGCTGGACGGCGATGCGCTGCAAGCCATCACCCACGCCTTCAACGAACATTACCGCTCCAGCCTGGGCGAGAGCTTTGGCTTTGCGCACATCCTCAAGCTGCTGATGCTGCATAACACCAGTCTGCCGTGGCAAAACCTGGCTTTTCTGGACACGCCAGGTTACAGCAAGGCCGACACCAGCAACAACGAACAGGCCGATGCCAGCATCGCCCTGCGTCAGCTCAACGAGGCCGACCACGTGCTGTGGTTGCTCAACGCCAAAAACGGCTCGATCCGGCAGGACGATCTGGATTTTTTGCGCAAGCTCAACCACCCGAAACCCATCTTTTTCGTCATCACGCAAGCCGATTTGGTGGGTGCGTCCAGAATCCAGTCCATCCTTGCCAGTACACAGCAGGCAATTACCGCCTCGGGCGTGCAGTCTGCCGGGTTAATGGCCTGGGCTGCTCCTATAGGCAGCGCAACAGGCGAGCACATGGGCGGCGACGACGTGCTGGCGTGGCTGCAACGCCACGAAAGTACAGTGCAGCAAAGCAACTACGGCAACCAGTGCGCCCAGATCCTGAACGGTTACATACAGCACCACCACCACAACGCCGAGGCCAGCCGCAGCAAGCTGGCGTTTTTCAACAAACTGGTGCTCGAACAACACCAGTTTTTGGCCACCGAGCAGTCGATGCTCAAGACGCTGCTGGAAGAGCAGCGCAGCAGCCAGCAGTTGTTCAAGGAACAGAAAGCACAATTCACCATCTTGAAAGACGAGATGGTGGAAATCATGCATGACCTTGCTTCGAACTTCAGTGTTGAAGCCATGTCTGGCAACGAATTATTTACCAAAGGCAAGGCGCTGTGCGACCAAGGCGATTACCTAAAAGGGATTGAGTTTTTAGAGCAGGCTGCGGAACAAGGTCATGCCAAAGCCCAATTCAATTTGGGTGTTTGCTATGACTTAGGCACAGGTGTGCCAGAGAATGCAACGACTGCTGTCACCTGGTACCGCACGGCCGCCGAACAAGGCCATGCCGAGGCCCAATTTAATCTGGGTTTTTGTTATGACTTAGGCACAGGCGTGCCAGAAAACGCAACGACTGCTGTCACCTGGTACCGCAAGGCCGCCGAGCAAGGCCATGCCGAGGCCCAATTCAATCTGGGTTTTTGCTATGACTTAGGCACAGGTGTGCCAAAGAATGCAACGATAGCTGTCACCTGGTACCGTAAGGCCGCCGAGCAAGGCCATGCCGAAGCCCAATTCAATTTGGGTGTTTGCTATGACTTCGGCACGGGTGTACCAAAAGACAAAACGGCGGCCGTCACTTGGTACCGTAAGGCCGCCGAGCAAAACCATGCGGAAGCTTTATGCCGATTGGGTCAATATTAAATTAGCAGTTGTGAACTTTTTTTATGAAGTAAGTCGGCTCGCACACCTAATTTATAGAATTAATTTCAGTCACAGCACAGCAAAAAAACTACATTCAATCTTAAATAAAATTTTTAAAAGCAAATTTCATGAGAAACATCATCCAATCCTTGTTACCTCACGCCAGCGTACTAGACTCAGAACAACTGGACAAGCTCCAAACCCTGATAAAGGGCATGCAAAGCAACCTCGAGTCCATCCGGGCCGAAGGGCGCGACTTGCGCATTGCCGTGGTCGGCCAGATGAAGGCGGGCAAATCGTCCTTTCTCAACGCCGCATTCTTTGGGCGCGACTTGCTGCCCAAGGCCGATACCCCCATGACGGCCGCCCTGACCAAGATCGTCTATGCCCCCCAAGCCCGTGCTGAAGTGGAGTTTTACAGCACTGAGGACTGGGACGACATCGAGTGCCGTGCCGCGGAATACCCCGCCGCCTACGCCGATGCCGAACGCAGGCTGATGGAAGAAATGCAGCCCGCCAAAGCCAGCCCGTTTGCCAAACCCGGGGGGCACAGCGTGGTCAAACCCAACCCCACGCAAATCCGCCAACGCATTCCAGAGGCCATTAAGTCCTCGTTGGAGCTGGTGGACAAGGCGCGCGAACAACAGCTCAATGTGCGCGACTACTTAGGTAAAAAGGAAGTCATCAGCAACATTGAGGGTGCAGCACATCTGGCTGATGCACTGCAAGACTACGTGGGCAGCAACGGCAAGTTCACCGCCATCACCAAGATGAGCGTGCTGTACGTGGACGACCCGCGCTTGCAAGGGCTGGAAATCATCGACACCCCTGGCTTCAACGACCCTGTGGTATCGCGCGGGCAAATCACGCGGAGATTTTTGGGCCAATGCGACGTCATTTTTCTGCTGTCGTCCGTCAGCCAGTTCCTCACGTCCTCCGACATGTCGGTGCTGCGCGAACAGCTGCCTGAAGCGGGCATTGACGACAAGGCCATTTTCCTGATTGGCTCACAACGCGACATTGCCTTGCGGCAAGACCACGGCATTGCTACCACCGCCAACACAATGGCCGCCAAAGCGCCAGCCGAAAAGCGCAATGCGGCCCGCGCTGTGGCCATGATGCAGTTGCTCGACCGCAAACTCAACGAAATGGCCAGCACGACGCTGGATCGCCATATTCACCAACCTGACCAGGACGAAAAAACCCGTCGCATCCTCAGTGCCGTACGTGCCACGCCGCCACGCTCTGTTTCCAGCTGGGCATGGTTGATTGCCGACCACTGCAACGCGCTGTCCGACGACGACAGTTACCAGCTCGACGAGCTGCGGCGCATCACCGGCTACCCGTTTGACGCCGAAAGCTTGCGGCAGCTTTCCAACATACCCACCGTGCGCGACGATTTGCTCAAGCAACGTGAACGCAAGAACGAACTGCTGGCAAGCAAAGAAGCCCTGCTGTTGAGCGGCCTGCGGGAGGGCGCGCGCAAACACTTGAACAATCTGGTGCAGGCTTTGGACGAGGAGAGCCGACGCATTCAGACCGGCAAACTTTCGGAACTGGAAAAAACCGAAAACGCGTTGACGCGCATGGAAACAGGCCGCGCCAAGCTGGAGGATGTGTTTGACGAGCAGTTCGTGCAGATACGCCAGAAGTTTGCACAACTGACCAGCGAAGTACGCACCCAAGCCAAGCGCTACAAGGTGACCGAACAGAAGGAAACCAAGACCGAGTCTTACGAAGTCTCAACCTCGCGTTGGTACAAGCCTTGGACGTGGGGTGATACCGAAACCCGCTACCGCCAAGTTGTTACCGTTTACGCCAGCGCGCAAGATGCCATAGAACAAGTGGAAAGCTTTGCAGACGAAAACCTGAGAGGGCTGCAACAGGCCATCGTGGAGTGCGTGGATCTGGACGGGTTGCGCAAAAAGATTAGTGCAGCTGCCATGAGCCTATTTGATACCGGTGATGCCAATTTTGATGCCGATCTGGCTCTAACAGAAATCAACAAAAGCTTGCGACGCTTGACCATACCGGACACATCGTTTGGCACGAAGAACTACAGCCAAATGATTTCCAAGTCCTTCGGCAGTGGTCGCGTGTCACAAGACAAGATTGGCGGACTGGCAGAAGCGCAACGTGAAGCGATTGCAACGATCAGCGCCGACCTGGAAGCCGAGGTAAACCAGAAAATTCAGCAGATTGGCAAAAGCTTGGAAGAAACCAGCAAGTCCTTTGTAACCAAACTTACCCAGGACATCCAGCAAGGCCTAACCAAATTGCGCGAAAAAATCCGGAACCGCGAAGACTCCATACGTCAGATAGATGCGGCACGCACCGCGGTACAGCAAACGCTGACAGATGTCTGACTGATGTTGCCTCGGAGAAGTGGAGATCTTGGGGGCAACATCAAGACAACCGTCAGAACCCGTCGATTTTTTGCTCAGATTTTGGCCTATTTACGTTTTGGGAAGGCACAGCAAGTACGGGCGCGACCCTAACTGGGTTCACCTGCGCGCTACGCGCTTCAGCAGAAGGTGGAGAAGCTGGCGCACTGTTCTTCTTTTCAAGCAATTGAGCTTGGCGGGTTAAGTTCTGCTCGCGTCGATCTAGACGCTTCTCTTTGGCCTGCAACTCTTTTTCAATGAGCTCCTGCTTTTTTACAAGCTCTTCTTCCTTTAATTTTAATTCCTGCTCTTTCTCCTTAAGCCTCAGATCCTGCTCTTTCTTCAAGAGATCAAGTTCCTTCTGGCGCAATTCAGCCTCGATAGACTTCACATCCTGTAATTGGCGCTGCGCTTCATTTTTCATTTCTTTCGCTGCCTGATCAACTATCCGGACAACGAACTTCCTATCATCACCAACGCAAGGTGCTACGGTCTTGATTCCTCTGAAAATCATCTTGCCGCCAACTGTGATGGTGTACTGTCCGCCCCCTTGGTAGAGGTGAGTTCTCATAATCTGGCCGAACTTCACTTCATCATTGACAACCCTGATCAATTCTTTTGACCCATCTCCATAGGAAATTTCGAGCCCGCAATTATAGGATTCCACATCTCCTGCAAAACCAACAAAAATTGAAACCGGACTATTTACGGACGCAACATCAATTTCTGATTTGGCAAAATCAATTTTTTGCGCATACGACTGCATGGAAAAAAATCCTAAAGCAACCAACAAATATTTGTTAACCATTTTTTAATTCTTGAATTTTGGTACAGATTCGACTACAGGGAGAAGTTTTTTGACAACATCAATGAACTTATCATTACCCAGAGAAGATTCCATATTTTGTAAATTCTCAATAGCCCTAGATTTATCCTTGGCAAAATGTACCGCCAGCAGTAGTGACGCATCAGCTGCCACGGACTTTTCAATTAATGCAAATGACTGCGAAAGATAGAGCCATGTTGCACCGCGCGATGGGTCGACAAGGAGAGAGTCGAACAGGTGCTCGATTGCCAACTCAGCTTTTCCTGACCTAAGCTTGGCTAGGCCCAAACCATTCAGCACTTCAAAGTCCATTTTCTTCTCCGCAAGAGCTGCTCCTAATGCCTCGATAGCCTTAGGGTAATTTTCTTGTGCAAGGTAGGATAAACCACTCTTTTTAAGAGACTCGAAGTTCGGACTTCCAGGTTGATTCGACTGTGCAGGTGTTACGCTCCTAATTTTTTCGTCAATCGAAGACCATTTTCCAGCAGTTGCCAGTCTCATAATCTCGTTGAAAAACTCCTTGGAGAGTGCTACACCTTGATTTCCGCCTGTAGCAGAAGACCTGGGTGCAGTTACGAAACGATCCTCGATCGCAAAGCGAACTTCGACGCGCCGATTCTTGTCGTCTTGGGGACTGATTCCGGTAAGAGGTTGCGAGTCGCCATAGCCTGCGACGATGATGCGCTTAGCCGTATCGGCATCCAATGTACCAACCAACAAACGCCTAGCCTCACGAGCACGCGCTGCCGACAAAGTATAGTTGTCATCATAAACAGTGCAAAAGCGCGAAATGTCCGTCACTGGATTTTTTACTGGCAAATTATCGGTATGCCCCTCGACGTAAATCGCACCGCCATTGGTTTCGATCAAAAACTCGGCAATTTTCTGCTCGGCTTTCGCGAAAGCCAACTTAGCTTCGCTTGTGATGCAGGCACTGCCGCGACCAAAGACATTGTCCTTGAGCGTGATTTTCCCCGAAGAAAGATCAAAATTGGCAATGTTTTCGGCACCTTGACTTTTGAAAGAATCTCTGATGTTGTTAATCAGGAGACTCAAGCTCTGCTTGCTGGCAGCCTTACTCTTCTCGACCTCAGACTTAAGTTTCATTTCCGACACAGTCTTTTGGAGCACGGCCACAACCAGCAGCAGCATGACTACTGCCATGACCCCCGCCATCAGGTCAGAGATCGACACCCATTCACTAGGTTTATCCTTCATGTTTTTGATCGATCAACTGCTGACTTGAACTAATGACGTTGTCGGTCTCTTTGGTCATGCCCTGGATGGCTTCTGTGACACTAGTAAAGTGCTTATCCAGCAACACCATGCGCTGCTCGCTTTCCGAGATAAGTTTCTTTATCGCAATCATCATCTCCTCGACAGCGTCCGTGATACTGGCGTAGCGCTTATCCAGTGACACCATACGCTGACCACTCTCGGAGACTGCCTTCAGACCTGAAGTGATGCGCTCACGTAGATCTTCGACCAAATTCGTCATTGCCGTCACTTGTGTGTTCAGGGTATCGCTGGTTACAACGAATTCGGCATTGGCTTTTGTTTGGATATCAACCGACTTATTGATCGATATTTCCACATTGCCCATCGTCGAAGCA
>NZ_NWBQ01000054.1:18075-19475 GCF_002837135.1 Macromonas bipunctata
ATACCCTGCGTCGCGCTCGACAACTGCCCGGACATCTCGCCCATATTATTTCTGAAGCTTTCGCTCATTCCAGAAATGGTCTCCCCGAGATCCAGCTTGAGTGTGCCCAAAACATCGGCAACGTTTTCTCGGAAGCTTTCAATCGCACTCTGCAGTTCGCCTGCCGAGTCGCCGACACGACCGGCTGCGGCTGCCATATCGCCAGATGCCTGCTTCATCGTTGCCAAATTAGAAGTATTCGAATCGACAAACGACTGGATCACCTGACGAGTGGTATTGCTTGCATCCAACAAATTGAGTCCATTCTGAACCTCAGCCTCAAGCAGTGTTTGATTACGCTCCAGAACATCGCGGTTACCAGAAATCTCTTTTTGCAACATACTGCAGATCGAAGTACCAAGCCGATCAATCGAATCGATCAGAATCTTATTGTGCAACTGTATTTGCTTGTTTTCTTTGATTCTGACAACATCAAGCTCTTTCTTGATCTTAATTACGCACCAGCGAAGTCGTCTTTCCTCAAATCCATCCCAAGAAATCCATCCTTTCAATGCGATAAATCCGATGATACCCCAAGTCGAAGTCTTGAATTTGGTTCCTAAGCCCTGCATCATGCCCATCAGGTTGGACATTGCGCCATCTACTCCGCTCGAATTGACTTCAACCAGAATGATAGATGCTTTATTAAGCGCAACGCCAAGACCGAGGAACGTGCCAAGTAGGCCAAAGATCAACAAGATACCTGGCATGATGTCTGCCAATTTCTCAGGACTTGTTGCAACTGCGTGGCAAAGGTCAGTCAACGACCCATGACCAGTGTCGAGATCGTCACTGCTGTCTTCGGTAGTTCCGCCATTCCACTGCTTTTCCCAATTTTCTGGAGTGGCCGCTTTTTTGACAAAGTAGATAGTCGCCAACACGATGGCGAGCATGATCGATCCAAACGTGATTTGTATCGGATCTGCTTCGGGAAGAATAAAAGTCAGTATTTCGATGCTCATGCCGCAAATTCCAGTTGGAGAAGTTGGCTCGTCCGTTGCTGGCTGGCCTCTTCAAAGATATTGGCATAGTCGATGATCAGATCCTTTTCCTCTTCGGAAAGATCTTCCCATGGCTTGCCGTGCTGCGCACAGTCGATGATGATCATCCCAACCCTACCGCCATCTTCTGCCAAGTAACTCCGATCTTCAGCCTCTAACTCTTCCGCAGTCTTTTCAAGAACCTGAATGAAGCCTTCGGCTGCGTAGACATAGTTTCTCATCTCGCGCGTCCTCTTACCCAACGCGTTGAGATCGGCCTTCATCGCAGGCACGTTCACATCAAGATCAGTCAGTAAGTTGGGCACAATAAGTTTTTTCAAAAGTCGAGTTGGTATTTTTCGCCAAAGTTATCAAATACAT
>NZ_NWBQ01000055.1 GCF_002837135.1 Macromonas bipunctata
CGGCCCGATCGCTCGAACCTCGGGCTGAACCCCGAGGCTTGCCGCTCAATCTGGGTCATGGTGTGCCTTCACAGTTTTGAGGTCGTAGGCCGCTTGCAAGTTCAGCCAATACTGCGGCGACTGACCAAGGGCACGGCCCAAACGCAAGGCCATTTCGGCACCTACAGGGCGTTCGCCGTGCAGCAGGTGCGACACACGCATGGGCGATACCCCAATGGCCCGCGCAAAGGCGGCTTGCGTCAACCCCAAGTCTTCCAGAATTTCGGCCAGAAATTCACCGGGGTGGATGGGGGGAAGGTTTGCTTCAAGACAAGAAAAATTTTGAATCATGTCGCCATCGTAAACAACACATTCATCACATGGTAAGCAGAGAGGAATTTGTATGTCTGACACCCACAACCCCTTGGCGCTGGCCGCTGCCCTGACCGCCAAAACGCAAGCCATGTGCCTGGGGCTGGAGCATGGCGCGGCAGACGTGCTGGAACTCGTCACCCCCACCACCGCCGAGCTGTTGCTGTGGTGGTTTGGCGACGAGCAAACCGCCACCCGTGGCGGGCTCAATTTCCACGCGGGGCAAAAGCAAGCCATCTTGAACGCCATCGTGGCGCACGAGGTGTTGCAATGCGCCACCCTGCAAGACCTCTACCAACAAGCCGCGCCCGATGCGCTGCTGGTGGGCCAGCGGCTGGCCGAGGTATCGGCCCCCAAACACGCGCACCCCAAATACTGCTTCAAAATGGCCACGGGCACCGGCAAAACTTGGGTGATGCAAGCCCTGCTGGTGTGGCAGTTGCTCAACAAAAACGCGGCTTTGGCCGCTGGGCTGGACGACGCACGCTTTACCCGCCACTTTATGGTGGTGGCACCGGGCCTGATTGTGTACGAGCGCCTGCTGGACGCTTTCTGCGGCAAACTGGTGCCGGGCGGCAACGGAGTGCGGGACTTTGCCAGCTCCGACGTGGCGCGTTTTGCCGATCTGTTCATCCCCGAAGCGCAACGCGACGCGGTGTTTGCCTTTGTGCGCGGCAACGTGTGCGCCAGGCCCGAGATTGGCCTCAAGGCCACCGGCAACGGCATGGTGGCCATCACCAACTGGCACTTGCTGGCCGAAGGCGATGCCGCTGCCGACGAGGTGCCCGACATCCACGCCCCCGGCGCACCGCTGGACGCGCACGAGGTGGTGGCCCAAGTGCTGCCCCTGATGCCGGGCCGCGCCACCGGCAACAACCTGGACGTGCTCGACCGACGCTACGCACGCGGCAACGTGCTGGAGTTTTTGGCCGGTTTGCCCGAGTTGATGGTGTTCAACGACGAGGCACACCACATCCACGACTTCAAGCGCGAAGGCGAAACCACCGAAGTGGAGTGGCAAAAAAGCCTCACGCGCATTGCGGCCCCCAAAGGGCGGCGTTTTGTGCAGGTGGATTTTTCGGCCACACCTTACAACGACGTGGGCACGGGCAAGCACAAAAAGAAGCTGTACTTTGCGCACATCATCACGGACTTTGACCTCAAAACCGCCATGCGGTTGGGCTTGGTCAAGTCGCTGGTGCTGGACAGGCGCAAAGAAATTGGCGCATTGCCGCTGGAGTTCAAGGCCGAGCGCGATGAACAAGGCCAACCCACCCTGAGCGAAGGCCAGCGCGTGATGCTGCGCGCAGGGCTGGCCAAATTGCGCAAGCTGGAGGCCGACTTTGCCAAGATCGACCCCACACGCCACCCCAAAATGCTGGTGGTGTGCGAGGACACCACCGTATCGCCGCTGGTGGCCGCCTTTTTGCAAGAGCAAGAAGGCTTGCACGACGACGAAGTAATGAGCATCGACTCCGGCAAAAAGGCCGAATTGGGCGAAAAAGACTGGGCCCCCGTGCGCGAACGCTTGTTCAACGTGGACAAGCACCCCACGCCCCGCGTGGTGGTGAGCGTGCTGATGCTGCGCGAGGGCTTTGATGTGAACAACATCTGCGTGATCGTGCCGCTGCGCTCCAGCCAAGCACAAATTCTGCTGGAACAAACCATAGGCCGGGGCCTGCGCCTGATGTGGCGCGAAGCGGACTACGCCGACATCAAACGCGAAAACCGCGAACGCATACAAGCGGGGCAAGAACCGGGCAGCTTGCTGGACGTGCTTTCCATTGTGGAACACCCAGCATTCCAGTCGTTTTACGACGACCTGATACGCGAAGGGCTGGCCAGCACCAGCACCGAGGCCAGCGACCAGACCAACGCCGCAGGCGACGTGATGACCGCAGAGTTGCGCGATGGGTTTGAGGCGTTTGATTTCGGTATCCCGTTCATTGTGCAAGAAGCCGACGAACTGCGGGAACATGCCACGCCCGATGTGACCGCCCTGCCCCCGTTTACCGCGCTGGGGGTGGACGGTTTGCGCGCACTGCTGGGCAAGGGCGACACCTTTGTGTCGCAAGACCTGCAAAGCGCCACACTGTTTGGCGATTACCGCGTCAACGGCGCGGTGATGAACGTGGGCGGGTACAACGATTATTTGGCCCGCTTGACGCGGCGCATCAGCCAAGCACTGAACACACCTCTGCCCAAAGGCAACAAGGTGGCCACCCACTTGGCACAACCGTATTGGCAAGCACACACCGCCGATTTGACGGGCTGGCTCGACGACTACATCTGGACGCAACTGTTCGGCCAGACCTTCAACCCGTTGGAAGATGAAAACTGGCGGTTGCTGTTGTTGCAGCCGGTGGTAGACCACATCACCAAAGTGTTTGCGGTGGCGTTGCTGGAATCGGAACAACACCACGCCAGCGGCCACACCGAGGTACACACCCGTTGGTTGAGCGAAGCGCCGCGCCTGACGGTGCGCGAGACGCATTCGGTGCCCGTGAGCAAGTGCATTTACACCCGGCTGGGGTGGTCGGCCCGCCACGGTGGGCTGGAAAAAGCCTTCATCCACTGGGCGCAAGCCGATGCACAAGTGCAAGCGTTTTGCAAAATCAGTGAAACCCGCCACCCCTTTGCCCGCTTGCGCTACGTCAAAGACGATGGTTTGCCCGCGTTTTATTCGCCCGATTTTTTGGTGCGCACAGAACACGCGATCTACTTGGCCGAAACCAAAGCACAACAGCAAATAACGCACCCGAACGTGCAACGCAAGTTCAAGGCGGCGCTGGCGTGGTGCGAGCGCATCAACGCGCTGGAGCCACAACACCGCCAGAACCTGCCGTGGCATTACGTGCTGCTGGCCGAACCCGTGGTGTTGGAATGGCAGGCCAAAGGCGCGCACTTGGCCGAGTTGCTGGACTACGCCCGGCTGCGCCCGTTGACCGAAGCCACCTTGCAGCAACGGTTGTTGTAGAACGGCAAAATAGGGGGCAATTTTTCTATCCTCCATGCACAAGGAGACAACATGACTTCACCCGCCCCCACCGTATTCATTACCGGCGCTACGTCGGGTTTTGGCCAGGCCTGCGCGCGCCGTTTTGCCGCTGCGGGCTGGCAACTGGTCATCACAGGCCGCCGTGCCGAGCGGCTGGAGGCGCTGGCGCACGAGCTGTCGGCACAGACGCAGGTGCTGCCGCTGGTGCTGGACGTGCGCGACCGCGCCGCCATGCAATCCGCCGTGGACGGCCTGCCCCCAGCGTTTGACCGCTTGCGCGGCCTTGTCAACAACGCGGGGCTGGCGCTGGGCCTGTCGCCCGCACAAACATGCGACTTGGACGAGTGGGACACGATGGTGGACACCAACGTCAAGGGGCTGATGTACGCCACCCGCATGTTGTTGCCGCGCCTGATCGCCCACGGCAGTGGGGCCAGCATCGTCAACGTGGGGTCGGTGGCGGGCAAATGGCCTTACGCCGGGGGCAATGTGTACGGTGGCACCAAGGCGTTTGTGCGCCAGTTTTCGCACAACCTGCGCTGCGATTTGGCGGGCACCGGCGTGCGCGTGACCGATTTGGAGCCGGGCCTGTGCGAAAGCGAGTTCACGCTGGTGCGCTTCCATGGCGACCAAGCCCGCTACGACTCCACCTACGCCGGGGCCAACCCGCTGCAACCGCACGACATTGCCGAAACCATTTTTTGGCTGATGACCCAACCCGCGCACATCAACGTCAACAGCTTGGAGATCATGCCCGTAAGCCAAAGCTGGGCGGGCATGGCGGTGCAGCACCAGCCGCAATAACAACCAGCCCGTTAGAACGTGTCCCAGCCGTCGTCCGACGCAGGCGGCGGGGCCACGGTCTTGGAACCCGTGGCCACCTTGGGCGCGGCGGATGCGGATGAACGTGCCGCCGCCACCGGGGCTGGGGCCTTGGTGGCCTTGGGTTTGGGGCTGGATGCAGCAGCGGGCTGTACTTTTTTGACAGGTGCCGGTACAACTGCCACAGCCGTGGCCCCCGGCTGCAACCGGAACACGTTGACGGCCTGCACCAAGTTGGCCGCTTGCTGGTTCAAGCTGCTGGCCGCCGCCGCCATTTCCTCCACCAACGCCGCGTTTTGCTGCGTGTTCTGGTCCATCAGCGTCACTGCCGCACCCACTTGCACCACGCCATCGCTTTGCTCGTGGCTCGCCGCACTGATCTCGCCCATGATGTCGGTCACGCGCTGAATCGCCGTCACCACCTCGCTCATGGTCTGGCCCGCTTGCTCCACCAGCGCGTTGCCGTTGTCCACCCGCGTCACGCTGTCGCTGATGAGTTCTTTGATCTCTTTGGCTGCGCCTGCGCTGCGCTGGGCCAGGCTGCGCACTTCGCTGGCCACCACCGCAAAGCCGCGCCCTTGTTCGCCCGCGCGGGCCGCCTCCACCGCCGCATTCAGCGCCAAAATGTTGGTTTGGAACGCAATCCCGTCGATCACGTTGATGATGTCGGCTATCTTTTGGCTCGACGCACTGATGCCGCGCATGGTATCCACCACCTGCGCCACCACTTGCCCGCCTTGCGCCGCCACGTTGGACGCACTTTGCGCCAACTGGTTGGCTTGTTTGGCGTTGTCGGCGTTTTGCTTGACGGTCGAGCTCAGTTCTTCCATCGAAGCCGCAGTTTCTTCCAACGAACTGGCCTGCGACTCGGTGCGGCCCGACAACTCTTGGTTGCCTTGGGCAATTTCGCGGCTGCCGTTGGCCACGCCTTCCGCACCCTGGCGCACGGTGCTGACGACGCGGATCAGGCTGTCTTGCATGCCCACCAAGGCGCGCATCAGCGTGGCCACTTCGTCGTTGCCCTGCACTTGGATGGTGCGTGTCAAGTCGCCCTGAGCCACCGCTTGCGTCACATCTACCGCTTGCTCCAGCGAACGGGTGATGCCTGTGCTCAAGGCACGGCCCAACACCACCGCCACCGCCACGCCCAACGCAATCATGGCAATCGAGAGGTTCTGCACCCATCCAAAGGTGCGTTCGGAATGGCCAAATTCGTTGCGGGCTTCGCTGATTTGCAGCTCGGTGAGCTTGAGCAAGCTGCTGTGCATGGGCGGGTACACCTGCGGCGCTTGTTGCAGCAACAGTTGCTGCACAGCGGCCATGTCGTTGGCTTGCAAGGCAGCCAAAGCGGGTTGCAAGAATTCGGACAAGTAACGCTGGCGGGCGTTCTGGAATTCCTGCGCCAGCGCGGTTTCCTCGCGTGTCAAGCGGCTGGCCGAGAATTTGTCCCAATACTGGCCGATGAGACCAACGTTTTGCCGAATTTCCTCGGTCTTGGCCCGGTTGTTCTCTGCCGTATTGGTCAAGATGGTGTTGTTGAGGTGAACGCGGTTGTTGAGCAACAACCGCTCCACGTGGTACAGGTGGCCCAGCGGTTCAGCGCGGTCGAGGTACACCGATTCCAAACTGGCGTGGGTCTGGCCCATGCCGTACAGCCCCACGCCACCGACGAGCAACAGCAACGCAGACACCACCGCGACCAGTATGGTCAAACGGGCGGATATTTTGAGGTTGTTCATGGGTGTGATGTGCAAAAGATGGGTTGGTGTCAAAGTGCCACGCACGTTTTGTGTGCATGAACGCAGCGGCACATTCTAAAGACCCGCCCTTGACCCGTGCAGACCACCGCACAATCTGACCGCACGCCCCCAGCGTGACGGTGCTCAGGTTTTGAGGAACACCTTGGCTTTTTTGGGCGATACCACCAAGCGTTCGCCTTCCTCCAAGCCCAGCTCGCGGAAGCGTTCGGCGGCCATTTGGGCTTCGATCAGCGGGTCGTGGCCGCTGGGCACGTCGGCATCGACCGGCAACAGTTCCAGCCGCGCAATCGGGCCGACCACGATGGCGCGCTCCAGCACCGCCACAATGCCACTGGCACCGGGGGTGTAGCGTTCCACCTGCAAATCGTGCGGGCGCACGTAGGCAAAGGCTTGGGCGTTTTGCGCGCCCGCGTGTTCGGGGGTGTCGATGGCCACGCCGTCCAGGTGCAGCAACCCTTCGTGGGCGCGACCGTGGAACAGGTTGACATCGCCCAAAAAGCCGTACACAAACGGGCTGGCCGGGTGGTCCCACACGTCCTGCGGGCTGCCGCTTTGTTCCACCACACCTTTGTTCATCAGCACCACGCGGTCGGCCACTTCCAGCGCCTCTTCTTGGTCGTGGGTCACAAAGATGGAAGTCACGTGCAGCTCGTCGTGCAGGCGACGCAGCCAGCGGCGCAGTTCTTTGCGCACTTTGGCATCGAGTGCGCCAAAGGGTTCGTCCAACAGCAGCACCTTGGGTTCTACCGCCAGCGCGCGCGCCAAGGCAATGCGCTGGCGTTGCCCGCCCGAGAGTTGCGACGGGTAACGGTCGGCCAACCAGTCCAGTTGCACCAGCTTGAGCAGGTCGTGGACTTTTTGCTTGATCTGGGCCTCGGTAGGGCGAATGCTGCGCGGCTTCATGCGCAGGCCAAAAGCCACGTTCTCAAACACCGTCATGTGCCGGAACAGCGCGTAGTGCTGGAACACAAAACCGACTTGGCGGTCGCGCACATGCACGTCGGTGGTGTCCTCGCCGCTGAACAGGATGGAGCCTTGGTCGGCACTTTCCAGCCCGGCAATGATGCGCAGCAGCGTGGTTTTGCCACAACCCGACGGGCCCAGCAGCGCAATCAGTTCGCCCGAGTCGATGTGCAGGTTGATGTCTTTGAGGGCATGAAAGTCGCCAAAATGTTTGGAGACGTTGCGGATTTCGATGCTCATATACAAAACTTTCGTCGCTGCGGTTCAGTGGCCCGGTACGGGTTCGGGCGGCAAGTTGGCACTGGCCTTGAGTTCGCGTTCGTGTCGCCACTCGACCACGCTCTTGATGGCCAGCGTGACCAGCGCCAGCAGCGCCAGCAACGAGGCCACGGCAAACGCCGCTGCCGACTGGTATTCGTTGTACAAAATTTCGACGTGCAGCGGCATGGTGTTGGTCTGGCCCCGAATGTGGCCCGACACCACCGACACCGCGCCAAATTCGCCCATCGCACGGGCGTTGCACAGGATCACGCCGTAGATCAGCCCCCACTTGATGTTGGGCAGCGTGACGTACCAGAAGGTTTGCCAGCCGCTGGCCCCCAGCACGATGGCGGCCTGTTCCTCGTCGTTGCCCTGCGCTTGCATCAGCGGAATCAGCTCGCGCGCAATGAACGGAAAAGTGACAAACACCGTGGCCAGGATGATGCCCGGCACCGCAAACACGATCTTGATGTCGTGTTCGGCCAACCACGGCCCCAACCAGCCCTGTGCGCCAAACACCAGCACGTAAATCAAGCCCGCCACCACCGGCGACACCGAAAACGGCAAATCAACCAGCGTGGTCAAGAACGCCTTGCCCTTGAACTCGTATTTGGCAATGCACCACGCGGCGGCAATGCCAAAGGCCAGGTTCAGCGGCACCGCCACCAAGGCGGTGATGAGCGTGAGGCGGATCGCGGCCCAAGCGTCGGGGTCTTGGAGCGCGTCCCAATAGGCATCCAGGCCACTGCGCAAGGCCTCGGTAAACACGGCGGCCAGCGGCAACGCCAAAAACAGTGCCATGAACAGCAGCGCCAGCCCAGTCAACAGGTAGCGCACCCAGGCCGATTCGGTGGTACCCGCCTGCACGCGCGAGATTTTTTTGGACGATGCCGCACTCATGCTGGGGCTCCCGAATGGCGGCGCTGCCACGCTTGCAGCGCGTTGATGACCAGCAACAAGATGAACGAGAACAGCAACATGACCGAGGCCACGGCGGTGGCACCGGCGTAGTCGTACTGTTCCAGCTTGCCAATGATGATGAGGGGAGTGATTTCCGACACCATCGGCATGTTGCCCGCAATGAAGATGACGGAGCCGTATTCGCCCAACGCCCGCGCAAACGCCATGGCAAAGCCGGTCAGCAGCGCCGGGGCAATGGAGGGCAGAATCACCAGCCGGAAGGTTTGCCAGCGCGTGGCCCCCAGGCAGGTGGCGGCTTCTTCGAGTTCTTTTTCAGCGTCTTCGAGCACTGGCTGCACGGTGCGCACCACAAACGGCAGGCCGATGAAGATCAGCGCAATCACCACGCCGTTGGGGTTGAAAGCGAGCTGGATGCCCATGGGCTCCAGGTATTGGCCAATCCAGCCGTTGCCCGCCAGCAGCGCGGTGAGCGAAATACCGGCCACCGCCGTGGGCAAGGCAAACGGCAAATCAACCAGCGCGTCCACCACCTTTTTGCCCGGAAACTGGTAACGCACCAGCACCCAGGCCACCAGCAAGCCGGTGAACACGTTGACCAGCGCCGCCAGAAAGGAAGCCCCAAAGGTGAGCCGGTACGAGGCCAGCACGCGCGGCGACGTGACCGCGTCCCAGAACTGGAGCCACGTCAGGCTGAAGGTTTTGAACAACAGCGCCGACAGCGGAATCAGCACGATCAGCAACAGGTAAAACAGCGTGTAGCCCAGCGTCAGCTGAAAGCCGGGCAACACTTTGCGTATGGCCGCCATGCTTTACTTGCCTGTGGTGTAGAGCTTGTCGAACTGGCCACCGTCGTTGAAGTGGACTTTTTGCGCCTCGGCCAACGAGCCGAAGTACTGGTTCACGGTGAACAGTTTGATGGGCTTGAAGGCGGTGCTGTATTTTTTGAGGATGGCCGGGTTGCTGGGGCGGATGTTGTGCTTGGCGGCAATCTCTTGGCCCTCGTCGGAGTACAGGAAGTTGATGTAGGCCTTGGCGGTATCGGCACTGCCTTTTTTGGCAACGGTGCGCTCCACCACGGCCACGGGGTTTTCGGCCACGATGCTGCTGCTGGGGTGGATGGCATCGACCTTGCCCGCCCCGAATTCGCGGTCCACCGACACCACTTCGGACTCAAACGTCACCAGCACATCGCCCATGTTGCGTTGCAAGAAGATGCCGGTGGCATCGCGCCCGCCACGGGCCAGCACCGGCACGTTTTTGTACAGTTGGCCCACAAATTCCGCTGCCTGGGCGTCGGTGCCACCCTTGGCACGCACCGAGCCCCACGCCGCCAGGTAGGCCATGCGGCCATTGCCGCCGGTTTTGGGGTTGACCAGCACCACCTTGACACCGGGTTTGGCCAGGTCGTCCCAGTCCTTGATGTTCTTGGGGTTGCCGTTGCGCACCAGAAACAGCATGGTGGAGCTGGTGGGCGCGGCATCGTTGGCAAAGCGTTTGCGCCAGTCTTTGGCCACCACGCCTTTGTCGGCCAGAAAGTCCACATCGGTGGTGGTGTTCATGGTCACCACGTCGGCCTCCAGGCCATCGGCCACGGCGCGGGCCTGTGCGCTGGAGCCCGCGTGTGATTGATCGACCTTGATGTCTTTGCCGGTGGTTTTTTTGTAATGGGCCACAAAGGCGGTGTTCACGTCTTTGTAAAACTCGCGCGACACGTCGTACGACACGTTGAGCAAACTGGTGGTCTGGGCCGATGCCACGCCAGCGGCAGCCAAAGCCAGGGCCGACACGGCGGCGCGCAAGGTACGGGTGGTGTTCATGGGGAGTTCGCCTTGTGAATGCAGAAAAACAGGGGGCCACACGCGGTGGCAAGGGGCGGATTGTGCCGCGTCTGGCATCAAAAATAAAATGTTGAAAAATTGTTTGGTTATTTGGTCTTGTTATATCGAGCGGCCAAAAAAAAGCCACCGCGTCGAGGGTGGCCCAAAGTCCTTGCGGACATCGTTGGATGGATTGATTCTGCACAGGAATACAGGCCCAGCCCGTAGTCATTGCCTGTTTGGGTGCGAAATTAGGCAAAAATACAACAACGTCGGGCGCGTTGAACACCCACGGTACATCCGCCCTTGAAGTGCCGCGCTTGAGGATGTTGGCGGCATCTGTGGTGGGGTCAACTCCGCTGGAACTCCATGAGCTTGAACGTAAAACGGCTGGGGCAATCAACTTTTAGCACTTGATCCATCACTCGGATCCGACCGTAGTACGTGAAGTCCATGCGGTGACGTTGGCGGTAAAAGAGATGGATTTCGTCGCCGCTGAGGTCGCTGTTGAGCATGCGCTGTTCTGCAAAATGGTCGGTAGGCCCTTCCCATTCCAGCGTGTTGCCGTGCAAACGGTCGGCGTACTGCATCGCCGATGTCTGCTTTTGCTCCGTTACAAACAGCACAATCTTGTTGTCCTCGCGCGGCGTAACGACACCGCGGGCTATGGCATTGAAACCAGAGTAGCCCCACAACTTTGCCAGCGTTTGGCGCGAGTATGTGGTTCCCTTGATGATGTTGGCAATTGACATCCTCCTCGCCATGAATGGCGAGGATTCCCGCTTCACAGAACCCCGCCCATGCCTCAACGAGACACAGGACTTACAGCTTCTCCACGGGCTGACACCGCCCGTCCGGCGGCCAATATGTTGCGTGCGGCGTTCACGTCCCGGTCGTGGTTCGCGCCACATTCGGGGCACGTCCATTGCCGCACGTTCAAGGGCATCTTTTGTGCCGTGTACCCGCAGTCGCTGCAACGCTTGGACGACGGGTGCCAGCGGTCGATCTTGACCACCTCGCGGCCATACCAGCGGGCCTTGTATTCGAGCTGGCGCACGAACTCGGCCCAGCCCGCATCACCGATGGATTTGGCGAGCTTGCGGTTCTTCTTCATGTTGCTGACGGCC
>NZ_NWBQ01000056.1 GCF_002837135.1 Macromonas bipunctata
GTGTTGCACTCCAACCAACTGCGCATGCTGCTGTCGGCGCTGGGTTACGTGCTCATCGAGCGGCTGCGCGCCTTGGCCCTGCAGGGCACCGCACTGGCAACAGCTCAGGTCGATACCCTGCGCATCAGACTGCTCAAGGTGGCTGCAGTGGTCACGCGCAACACACGGCGCATCCGGCTGTACTTGGCCTCGCACTGGCCCAGCGCACCGATCTTCGCGCACGCCATGAGCCAGCTGCGCTCGCCCTGAACGCCGCGACAGCGCCTGGCCGGCGCGATGACACAAAACTGGCCCGCAACCCAAGCCGGGGTGGGGGTCGCTGCGTCCTGACAGGGCCGATGCGCGCGGGTGCGTGCCTTTGGCTCACGGCAATGACCCGTAGCGACCCCTCTTCAGGCATCAAAGTGACAAAAGAGACGACGGGGTGGACTGCGGTGAAATATCCGGGCTAGCCATGGACCTGACCATTACCGCGCTGCTGATAGGCGCGCTGTTTCTCATTCTCGGCTGTGGCGTCTGGGTCGGCCTGACGCTGACCGGTGTGGCCTGGATCGGCATGGAGCTGTTCACCAGCCGTCCGGTCGGCGACGCGATGGCGGTCACGATCTGGGGCGCCGCGTCGTCGTGGACGCTGACTGCGCTGCCGCTGTTCATCTGGATGGGCGAGATCCTGTTCCGCACCAAGCTGTCGGAAGACATGTTCAAGGGCCTGGCGCCCTGGCTGGAGCGCCTGCCAGGGCGGCTGCTGCACACCAACATCATCGGCAGCACCATCTTCGCGGCGGTGTCGGGCTCGTCGGCGGCGACCTGCGCCACCATCGGCAAGATGACGCTGCCGGAACTGGCCAAGCGCGGCTACCCGGAGCACATCACCATCGGCACGCTGGCCGGCGCCAGCACCCTGGGCCTGCTGATCCCGCCCTCGATCATCATGATCGTCTACGGCGTCACGGCCAACGTGTCGATCGCCCAGCTCTTCATCGCCGGTGTCGTCCCGGGCATCCTGCTGGCCAGCCTGTTCATGGGCTACACCATGGTCTGGGCACTGCTCAATCCGGACCAGATCCCGCCGGCGGGCCCGTCCATGACCTTCGTCGAGAAGCTCAGGGAGTCGCGCAACCTGCTGCCGGTCGTCGCCCTGATCGGCGCCGTGCTGGGCTCGGTCTACAGCGGCATCGCCACCGCGACCGAATCGGCCGCGCTCGGCGTGGTCGGCGCGCTCGCCATCGCCATCGTGCAGGGCGGCATGCGCTGGCAGCAGTTCCGCGACAGCCTGCTGGGCGCCACGCGGCTGTACTGCATGATCGCGCTGATCCTGGCCGGTGCCGCCTTCCTGACGCTGTCGATGGGCTATATCGGCCTGCCGCGCCAGCTCGCCGAGTGGATCGGCGCGCTGGGCCTGTCGCAGCTGCAGCTGATCGTGGTGCTGATGGGCTTCTTCATCGTGCTGGGCTGCTTCCTGGATGGCATCTCGATCGTGGTGCTGACCATGGGCGTGCTGCTGCCGACGATCGAGAAGGCCGGCATCGACCCGGTCTGGTTCGGCATCTTCGTGGTGCTGGTGGTCGAGATGGCGCAGATCACGCCGCCGGTGGGCTTCAACCTGTTCGTGCTGCAGGGCATGACCAAGAAGGAGATCAGCTACCTGGCCAAGCATTCGGTGCCGATGTTCCTGCTGATGGTGGGCGCGGTGCTGCTGATCTACTTCGTGCCCGGCATCGTGACCTGGCTGCCACAACAGATGGCGGGCTGAACCATGGACACACAGGAATTGCTGGCACCGCGCTTGCTGGCGCTGGGTGATGCCGCCTGGACGGTGGAGTTCGGGCGCGAGATCAGCGCGGTCGTGAACGCCCGCGTCATGGACCTGGCCGAGCGCATCGCGCTGCTGCGCCAGGACGACCCGCTGTTTGCTGCCGTAAGCGATGTGGTGCCGACCTTCCGCTCGCTCACCCTGCATTTCGACCCGCTGCTGACGGACGCCGAGGCCTTGGGCAAACGCCTGCTGGCGCTGGCTGAGGAATCAGGCAGCAAACTGCACGAGGGCCGGCGCTGGCGGCTGCCGGTCTGCTTCGAGGGCGACTTCGCGCCCGACCTGCCGCGACTGGCGCAAGCCAAGGGGCTGGATCAGGACGCGGTCATCCAGCACCTGCTGGCGGCCGAGTTCCGGGTCTACATGATCGGCTTCCTGCCGGGCTTTCCCTACATGGGCGGTCTGCCGCCCGAGCTGGCCATGCCACGGCTGGCCAGCCCGCGCCAGCGCTTGCCAGCCAACTCGCTGGCGGTGGCGGGCGAGATGTGCGCGGTCTACCCCTGGGAGAGCCCAGGCGGCTGGAACCTGCTCGGCCGCACACCGGTGCAGCTGTTCGACCTGAAGCAGGCCGAACAGCCCGCCATGCTGGCCGCGGGCGACCGGGTGCGCTGGTACGCCGTGCCACGGGACGAATACGAACGGCTGCAGCAGCAGATCCAGGGCGGCGCCTTGCCGCGCGAGAGCTTCCTGCAAGCGGAGGAGCAGACATGACTGGCATGATCGAAGTGCTGCAACCCGGTTTTGGCACCACGGTCCAGGACCGTGGACGCCGTGGCCACCGGCACGAGGGCATACCTCAGTCGGGCTGGCTGGATGGCACGCTGGCCGAGGCCGCCAACGCGCTGGTCGGCAACAACGGCGGCGAGGCGGTGCTCGAGCTGCGCGGCCTGGGCACCGAACTGCGGGTGCAGGCCGGCCCGGTGCGGGTCGCGCTGGCTGGCGCCATCGCCGCCAAATGGCTGCGCGCCGACGGCAAGCACCTCACCCTGCCCGCCTGGCAAAGCGCCACCCTGCAAGTCGGCGACCGGCTGCAGCTGGGGGCGGCGGAAAGCGGCTGCGCCTACCTGGCGGTCGCCGGTGGCCTGCGCCTGCCGCCGCAGCTGGGCAGCCGCTCCAGCTACTGGCGCGCCGGCCTGGAGGGCGTACAAGGCCGCGCCATGCGCCCGGGCGACCTGCTGCCCTGCAGCAAGTGGAACTTGCCCGACCCGAAGGAATGGCGCAGCGCCTCGCCCTGGATCTTGCCGGACGGCCCGATCCGGGTCATCCTGGGGCCGCAGCAGGACCACTTCAGCCCGGGGGCGATCGAGACCCTGCTCGGCCAGGACTGGGAGACCACGCCCGAGCAGGACCGCATGGGCATGCGGCTGCGCGGCAGCGCGCTGGCGCATGTCGATGCGGACGCCGCCGACATCGTGTCCGACGCGGTGACACCCGGCGCGATCCAGGTGCCGGCCAACGGCCAGCCCATCGTGCTGCTGGCCGACAGCCAGACGGTGGGCGGCTACCCCAAGATCGCGACCGTCATCAGCGCCGACCTGCCGCGGCTGGCCCACCTCAAGGCCGGCACGCGGCTGCGCTTCCAGGCCGTCGGCCTGGCCGAGGCGCGGCTGGCACTGCAGGCCCAGCTGGCCGACTGGCAACGCTGGCTGGCCACGCGCGAAGCCTTCGTGCCGGCCGGCTTCATCGACCTCGAGGCACTCTACGGCAGCAACCTCGTCAGCGGCATGCTGCGCGCCGAACCCTGATCCGGAGTATTGCGATATGACGACCCGACTGATCAACCTCAACGCCGACATGGGCGAAAGCTTTGGCGCCTGGCAGATGGGCGACGACCCGGCCCTGCTGCAGATCGTCAGCAGCGCCAACCTGGCCTGCGGCTTCCATGCCGGCGACCCGCTCATCATGCGCAGCACGGTGCGGCTGGCGCTGGCGCAAGGCGTCAGCATCGGCGCCCATCCGTCCTTCCCCGACCTGCAGGGCTTTGGCCGCCGCGCGATGCAGCTGACACCCGCCGAGCTGGAAGCGACCATCCTGTACCAGGTGGGTGCGCTGCAGGCCATGGCGACGGCCGAGGGTGGCCGGGTCAGCCATGTCAAGCCGCACGGCGCCCTCAACAACATCGCCTGCGCCGATGCGGCCATCGCCGCCACTGTAGCCCGCGCAGTGCACAGCCTGGATCCGACGCTGATCCTGCTGGCACCGGCGCACTCCGAGCTGGCCCGGGCCGGCGAGGCCGCTGGCCTGCCGGTGCGCTATGAAGTGTTTGCCGACCGCGCCTACCTCGACGACGGCCAGCTGATGCCGCGCTCGCGCCCCGGCGCCGTGCTGCACGATGCCCAGCAATGCGTGGACCATGTGCTGGCCATGCTGCGCGAGCAGGCCATCGTCGCGGCCAGCGGACATCGGCTGCCAACCCGCATCGACAGCATCTGCGTGCATGGCGACGGTCCCGAGGCGGTGGCCAGCGCGCGCCTGATCCGGCAGGCGCTGGAACAGGCAGGCTACCGGCTGGCGGCGCTGGACCGGATGGGCTGACGCCTTCGACCCAGCAAATCGCCAGGCGAAAACAGAGGAAGTTGAAGGGGCCGCTGCCTTGGGCACTTCTATACTCGCGGCCATGAACCAGCGCGTACATTCCCCGACCGGCACCACCCCGCAACGCCGCAGCAGCAAAGAACCGGGCCGCACCAACGACCCCGAACGCACCAAGGCCAACATCCTGGCCGTGGCGGCGCAGGAGTTCGGCGCCAAGGGGCTGGCCGGAGCGCGCATCGACGAAATCGCCGCCGCCACGCACACCAGCAAGCGCATGATCTACTACTACTTCGGCAGCAAGGAGGGCCTGTACCTCGCGGTGCTGGAGGAGTCGTACCGCAGCGTGCGCAACATCGAGGCCCAGCTCCACCTCAACGACCTGGCCCCCGAAGCGGCCCTGCGCACCCTGGTGGGCTTCACCTTTGACCACCACCTGGCGCACGAGAACTACATCCGGCTCGTGATGTCGGAAAACATCCACCAGGGCCAGTACCTGGCGCAAAGCCCGCGCATCCAGGAGCTCAACGTGCCCGCCATTTCGGCCATCCGGCACCTGTACGAACGCGGCGTGGCGCAGGGCGTGTTCCGCCCCGGCCTCGATCCGGTGGACATCCACGCCTCCATCTCGGCGCTGTCGTTCTTCAACGTCGCCAACCGGCACACCTTTGGCCTGATCTTCAAGCTCGACATGCAGGATCCGGCCTACATTGCGCGCCGCCGCGAGAGCGTGATCGAGATGGTGGTGCGCTTCGTGCGCCTGCCCTAAAACCATCCCCTCGCAGCCATGCGATGTTAGGGTTTGTCCCAGCACAACAAAAACTAACCAGTTCGTACAATACGCCCCATTCAGGAGATGCCCATGCTTGACAAACCTATCGAATACCTGGCGCGGCTGCTGTCGCTGCTGATGGTGGCGGCGCTGGCCTTGATGGTGGTGCTGGTGTTCACCAACGTCGTGCTGCGCTACGCCTTCAACTCCGGCCTCACGCTGTCGGAGGAACTCTCGCGCTGGCTGTTCGTGTGGATGACGTTCATGGGCGCCTTTGTGGGCCTGCGCGACAAGGGCCACCTCGGCACCGACGCACTGGTGGCACGCCTGCCGCTGGCTGGCCAGAAGGTGTGCTTCGCCATCGGGCACGTGTTGATGCTGTTTTGCTGCTGGCTGATCTTCAGCGGGGCCTGGCAGCAAGTGCTCATCAACCACGACACCACCAGTCCGGTGATGGAAGTCTCGATGGCCCTCTTCTACAGCAGCGGGCTGGTGTTCTCGGTGCTGGCGGCGCTGGTGCTGTGCCACGACCTGTTCAAGCTGCTGACCGGCCAGCTCCAGCCCGGCCACCTGATTGGCGTGCGCGATTCCGACGACATGCCCCACGGCAACCCGCACTGAAGCCCCTCACAAGAGATCACCCACCATGACGATTGCAATTTTCCTGGGGGCGCTGCTCGGTGCCATGGCGCTGGGCATCCCGATCGCGTTCTCGCTGCTGCTGTGCGGCGCGGCGCTGATGTGGCACATGGACATGTTCGACGCGCAGATCCTGGCGCAGAACGTGATCGAGGGCAGCAACAGCTTTCCGCTGCTGGCCGTGCCCTTCTTCATGCTGGCGGGCGAGATCATGAACGCAGGCGGCCTGTCGCGGCGCATCGTGCACTTTGCCATGACGCTGGTGGGCCACGTCAAGGGCGGCCTGGGCTACGTGGGCATCATGGCCGCCATCATCATGGCCTCGCTGTCGGGCTCGGCGGTGGCCGATGCCGCCGCCCTGGCCGCGCTGCTGCTGCCCATGATGCAGCGTGCGGGCTACGACCCGGCGCGCTCGGCCGGGCTGCTGTCGGCCTCCAGCATCATCGCCCCCATCATTCCGCCATCGATTGGTTTTGTCATCTTCGGCGTGGCCTCGGGGGTGTCGGTGTCCAAGCTGTTCATGGCGGGCATTGCGCCAGGCATCATGCTGGGTGCGGCGCTGTGGTTCACGTGGTGGCTGCTGGTGCGCAGCGAAAAAATCGAGGCCGCCCCGCGCGCCAGCAAGACCGAGGTGCTGCGCGCCTTCAAGGACGCCACCTTCGCGCTGGTGCTGCCGGTGATCGTGGTGGTGGGCCTGAAGTTCGGTGTCTTCACCCCGACCGAGGCTGCCGTGGTGGCCGCGGTGTACGCGCTGTTCATCTCCACCGTGGTGTACGGCGAGCTCAAGCTCAACCAGCTCTACGGGCTGTTCCTGGCGGCGGCCAAGACCACCTCCGTCATCATGTTCCTCGTCGCTGCGGCCATGGTGTCGGCCTGGATGATCACGGTGGCCGACCTGCCGTCCACCCTGGTCACGCTGCTGGAGCCACTGCTCGACAGCCCGCGCCTGCTGATGCTGGCCATCATGGTGCTCATCATCCTGATCGGCACCGCCATGGACATGACGCCCACCATCCTGATCCTGACCCCGGTGCTCATGCCCATCGTCAAGGCCGCGGGCATCGACCCGGTGTACTTCGGCGTCATGTTCATGATCAACACGGCCATCGGCCTCATCACCCCACCTGTGGGCACGGTGCTGAGCACGGTGGCGGGCGTGGGCAAGATCCGCATGGACGCGGTGGTCAAGGGCGTGTGGCCCTTCATGCTGGCCCAGTTTGCGCTGCTGCTGCTGATGGTGCTGTTCCCCCAGCTGGTGATGGTGCCCGCACGCTGGTTCTACAGCTGATTCACAATGTTCGAGTTTTTTTCACTGGAGACAACATCATGAAACGTCTGTTCCTCAAAACCCTGGTGGCCAGCGTGGCCCTGGCCTGCGTGGGCGTGGCATCGGCCCAGACCAAGACCATCAAGTTCGCGACCCAGAACCCCAAGGGCCACCCGCTGGTCATGGGCATGGAAAAGTTCAAGAGCCTGGTCGAGGCCCAGTCCGGCGGCCAGCTCAAGGTCAACCTGTTCCCCGGCGGCACGCTGGGCAGCGACCAGGCCAACGTCTCGGCCCTGCAAGGCGGCACGCTGGAAATGGTGACCATGAACTCCGGCATCCTGTCCAACCAAGTCAAGGAATTTGCGGTGTGGGACTTTCCCTTCATGTTCAACAACAGCAAGGAAGCCGATGCCGTCATCGACGGCCCCTTTGGCCAGAGCATGCACAAAAAGCTTGAAGCCAAGGGCCTGATGGGCCTGGCCTACTACGAGCTGGGTTTCCGCCACATCACCAACAGCAAGCGCCCCATCAGCAAACTCGAAGACCTGGAAGGCCTCAAGCTGCGCGTGATCCCCAACCCCATCAACGTGGACTGGGTCAAGGCGCTGGGTGCCAACCCCACCCCGCTGCCGTTCCCGGAGCTGTACGGTGCGCTGGAGCAAAAAGCCATCGACGGGCAGGAAAACCCCGTTTCGGTGATCCTGGCCAACAAGCTCTACGAAGTGCAAAAACACCTGGTGCTGAGCAACCACCAGTACAACCCGCAATCGGTGCTCATCAGCAAGAAGTTCTGGGACAAGCTGACCCCGGCCCAGCAAAAGATCGTGGCCGATGCGGCCAAGGAATCGGCCAGGTACCAGCGTGAACAAGCACGCGGCCAGGTGGCCGGTGCGTTGGCAGAGCTGAAGAAAAACGGCATGCAAGTCACCGAACTGCCCATGACCGAAGTGGCCAAGCTGCGCGACAAGATGCGCACCGTGACCGCCAAGTACGCCGTCAACGCGGGCCAGGACACCGTGCAGGCCCTGCAGGCCGAACTGGCCAAGGTGCGCGGCAAGTAAGCCGTCGCCTGCTCTTTTCCTCGGCGCCCTTCCCTTTTTCTCTGCTCTGCCATGCAAAAAATCCTGCTCCTCAACGGCCCCAACCTCAACCTGCTGGGCACCCGCGAACCGCAACAGTACGGCCACACCACGCTGGCCGACGTTGAAGCCAGCTTCAGCGCCGCCGCCGCCCGGCACGGCTACGAGGCCGAATGCTTCCAGAGCAACTGGGAAGGCGCGCTGCTGGACAAGATCCACGAATATGGCCGCCTGTACAAGGCCGGGCAAGCACTGGGTTGCGTGTTCAACCCCGGCGCGTTCACGCACACCTCGATTGCACTGCACGACGCCATCAAAGGCGTGGACGGTCTGCCAGTGATCGAGTGCCACATCTCCAACGTTCACGCACGCGAAGCGTTTCGCCACCACAGCTGGGTGTCGCCCGCTGCGGCGGGCATCGTCATCGGGTTTGGCGTGGATGGCTACCTGATCGCGCTGGACGGGCTGGTGCGCAAGTTCGGCGCTGTGGCCTGACCCCCTTTTTTTCCTCCAACACCCCCACCGCCATGCACATCAACGGCCACACCGAGATCATTGCCCACATCGGCTACCCGACGCACAGCTTCAAGTCGCCGATGATCTACAACCCGTACTTCGAGCACATCGGGGCCAACGTGGTGGTGGTGCCCATGGGCTGTCAGGCACCGGACTACCCGGCGTTCCTGCGCTCGGTGTTTGCGCTGACCAACATCCGGGGTGCGCTCATCACCATGCCGCACAAAGTCACCACCGTGGGGTTGCTGGATGCAGTCACGCCCACCGTGCGCGTGGCCGGAGCCTGCAACGCCGTCAAGCGGCTGCCCGATGGCCGCCTGGTGGGCGACATGTTCGATGGTGCTGGTTTTGTGCGTGGCGTACAACGCAAGGGCCTGAATTTGCAAGGGGCCAAGGTACTGGTCGTGGGGTGTGGGGGCGTAGGTTCTGCCATTGTGGCCTCGCTGGCTGGGGCGGGCATTGCGGCCATCACCCTGTTCGATGTGAACAGCGCCAGCGCCACCGCGCTGGCACAGCGCATCCAACAACATTACCCACACATTGCTGTCCACACCGGCAGCAATGACCCGGTGGGCTGTGATTTGGTGGTCAACGCCACCCCCATGGGCATGAACGAAGGCGACCCCCTGCCGCTGGACGTGGAACGCCTGTCGCCCCACACTTTTGTGGGCGAGGTGGTGATGCGCACCGAAATGACCGCCTTCCTGCAAGCGGCGCAGCAACGTGGTTGCGCCATCCAGGTCGGGGCCGACATGCTGTTCGAGCAAATTCCGGCCTACCTGGAATACTTTGACCTGCCCACCACCACCGCCGAGCAACTGCGGGCGCTGGCACGTCTGGCATACTGACCTTCGCGCCTGCCGGCGTGGGGTTCTGCCCCGCGCACGGGCGGCTTCTGTTGTTTCAACGCCCGCTATACGCGGGCTTTTTTGCCACCATGCTGCACATCCTCTCCATCACCTCGCCCATTTTTTTGCTGATTGCCGTGGGCTATCTGGCCGTCTGGCGCGGCATCTTCAAGCGCGAGGACATGCAAGTGCTGGGCAAACTGCTGGTGGACTTTCTGTTGCCCGCACTGGTGTGCCGCGCCATCACGCAGTTCCCGCTGCACGAGGTGCTCAACGTGCGCTACCTGGCGGCCTACGGTGCTGGGTCGGCGGTGGCGTTGCTGGCGGGCGTGTTGTACGGACGCTGGCGCGGCATGCCTTGGCCGCAGGCGGCACTGACGGGCATGGGGTTGTCGGCCTCCAACACCGTGTTCGTGGGCTTCCCGATCGTGAGCGAACTGCTGGGCCCCAGCGCCGCCATCGCCATGACGCTGGGCGTGCTGGTGGAAAACCTGCTGGTGGTGCCGGTCGTGCTGGTGTTGGCCGGGCGCGATGCCGACCTGCCGTGGCAACGCTCGCTGGTGCAATCGTTGCGTACACTGGCACGCAACCCCATCATCTGGTCGATCGTGGTCGGTGTCACCTGTTCGGCACTGGAACTCAAGTTGCCCTACGTGCTGGACCGCAGTTTGCACATCACCGGCTCGGCGGCGGCGGGCGTGGCGCTGCTGATGATTGGTGGCGTGCTGGTGGGCCAGCGGCTGCAAGACGTGAAATTGGATTTGCCGGTGGTGGTGGGCGGCAAACTGGTGCTGCACCCGCTGTGCGTGCTGCTGGCGCTCACGCTGCTGCCGCCGTTGAGCCCCACGCTGCACCAGGCCGCCATCCTGTACGCCTGCATGCCACTGCCGGCGCTGTTTTCAGCCTTGGCGCAACGGCTGGGCCACGGTGGCTACGCCGCCACCTTGCTGGTGGCCTCCACCGTGGCGGCGTTCTTCACCGTCAACGCCTGGATCTGGCTGGTGACCCAAGTGCTGGTGACTTAAAGCGGGGTTTTCAGGCGCATTTGGTTGGGCAAGGGCACCGATCGGCGCAGCACGTCCTCGGCCAACCACAGCGCCGATTTACGTGCGCGTTCGGCCACCGTGGGCAAAGGCATCTGCTGGTAATCGTCGTTGAACACCTCAAAACTGTAATCGCCGGTATAGCCCAGGTTGTCGAGCTTGAGCACCAGTTGCGCCAGTTGTTCACTGTGTACGCCCTCACCCGGAAACACGCGGAACGTGCGTGCGGTGGTGATGCGTTCTTCAAAAGTACGCGTTTCCTGCCACATGAAGTCGGCCAACTGCACCAGAAAAATTTTGTCTGGATCGAGGTAGTCGATTTCCTCCAGCGGCGTTTTGGCGGCAAAAATGTGGAACGAGTCGATACCCAGCCCCAGGTTGGGGCAATCGGCGCGGCACACCACGTCCCACGCGCTGGTGAATTCGTTGATGGTGCGGCCCCAAGACAGTCCCTCATAAGCGATCTTGATACCCAACGGCACCGCCAGCATGGCCAATTTGCGCAAATCGCGCGCAATGTGGTCCACATCCGCGCTGGCGTGTACCGACGTGGACGAACATGCCAGCAGCACCTTGCAACCCAGCGCCGCGCACATTTCCAGCATGCTCTTGGCAATGTCCACCTTGTAGTGGTGCAAATGCCCGCTCAAGCCCTCAAAATCGCGCAGCACCTGAAAGCCTGTGCCGCGCAAGCCGCTGTCGTGTACCGCCTGCACCGCCGCACGCCAGCCGTTGGGGTGCCCCACCAAGTCGTTGGCCTTGAGCATCACTTGCGAGAACCCAGCTTCCTTCATGGCCGCCAGCTTGGCCTCCAGCGGCCCCGCCAGCGTGATGGTGTCCATGCCAAAGCCCGCCATGGCGGGCACCGTGTTGCGTGGATGGCTCATGGTTCAACCCTCCTCGCGTGCGGTTTCGCTGTGAACCAGCTCAAACACCACCGACCCCAAATACGTCTTGCTGATGGCTCCGCGCGGTTCGCTGTGTGCAGCTTGGGTTTCCACAAACTCCACCCCCAAAGCACGCAACGCGTTCACCGCGGCCAACACATCGGGGACACCCAGACCAATGCGCTGCAAACGCTCTTGCGCATCCATCACGTTCACGTCCGGCTCAATCAGCTGAACCATGAAGCGGTGTGCCGGATGGAGCGCCGGTGTGCGCAACAACTTGCCCTTGGGCATGATGCCAAAACGTTGCTCATCCGGAATCAGCTCGGCACCAAACAACTCATGGTAAAACTCCATCCAATCGTAGCTGCGCTCCGGGCCGATGTACTGAACCACCCCAAAAAAGTGGATACCGGCGGTGGCGGGCGGGTGTTGATCCACCGACGGAATCGGCACAAAATCCACATCGTAAATCGAGAATTCCTTGTAGCGGTCCACAAAATAAATGCGGCTCCCGCCCGCGCCGTGAATAGCCGGGATGTTGAGCTCCATCACCTCGGCCCGCGTGGGCACTTCCCAAGCCCCACGCTCCAGCACGTAGTCGTAGGCGGCACGCGCATCCCGCACCCGCAAAGCCATGGCCGAAATGCGTGGTACAGAGCCACCATGCGTAGCGCCTTGCACATCCTGCGGATGCGCATTCACCACCACATTCAAATCCCCTTGGCGGTACAACAACACCTCGCGCGAGCGGTGCCGCGCCACGGGCCGGAATCCCATCATCTCCAACACTTGCCCCAGCGCCTGCGGCTGTGTGGTGGCGTACTCCACAAACTCAATCCCATCCAACCCAATGGGGTTGGCCGCATCGCTGAACGAAGCCTGCAAGGGCTCGCGGTTGTGACCAGCTTTCAACAAAAAATCGCTCATCGTGTGTATCTCCTGTGACCGAAGTCCACAATGTAACCGTTTGGTACATTTTGTGGCGGCACAATATAGCCCGGATTTACCCTAGCCCATTCAAAAAAACCATCCGGGGACACCACCTTGCTACCTCACGCCACCCCCTTTACCCCGCCCCAGCAGCGTGCTGCGTGGCAACACCTGCAACAACTGGCCGCACAAGGCCTGCCCCATTTGCGCGAGCTGCTGGCCACACCAGACACCGCACGCCATACCAGTCTGCAACTGCAAGCCGCCGGGCTCCGGCTGGATGCCACGCACCAGCAAGTCACCCCCCACGTGCTGCAAGCCCTGCTGGCCCTGGCCGACGAATCCGGCGTGATGGCACAAGCGCAAGCCCAACGCGAGGGCCAAGCCATCAACCGCACAGAACACCGCGCCGCGCTGCACGTGGCGCTGCGCGGCGGCAACCGGCCCAACCCACCTTGGGGCCAAGCTATCCAACAAGCGGTCAACCGGGAACTGGAACGCTTCCTCCGCGCGGCGGAACGCATCCGCCACGGCCAATGGCGTGGCCACCGGGGTCAGCGCATCACCGATGTGGTCAACCTGGGCATTGGCGGCTCCGACCTCGGCCCGCGCATGGCGGTGCAAGCACTCGACAGCTACACACACCCCGATGTGAAAGTTCACTTTGTCTCCAACCCGGATGCCTGGGCCTTGCATCACAAATTGCGCCGCCTGCACCCCGACCACACCCTGTTCGTGGTGCAAAGCAAAACCTTCACCACGCAAGAAACCATGACCCTGGCCGCGTCGGCACGGCGCTGGCTGTCTGACCACGGCCTGCACAGCCACACCGAACAAGCCCCGCACCTGATCGCCGTCACCGCATCCCCCGCCCTGTCGGCGCAGCAAGGTTACGCGCCCGAACACACCTTCGGCTTCTGGGACTGGGTGGGTGGGCGCTACTCGGTCTGGTCGGCCATTGGCCTGCCATTGGCCATCGCCATCGGCGCGTCACACTTCCGCGCATTTTTGGCCGGTGGGCACGCTATGGACCAACACTTCTGGCACGCCCCCGCCGAGCACAACATGCCGCTGATGATGGCACTGCTGGGCGTGTGGAACCGTAACTTTCTGGGTTGCCCCAGCCACCTGATCGCCGCTTACGCCAGCCGGTTGTTCCACTTCGCGCGCTTTGTGCAACAACTCGACATGGAATCCAACGGCAAATCCACCCACGTGGATGGCAGCGCGGCCCAGATCGACACCGGCCCCATCGTCTGGGGTGGCTTGGGCATCGAGGGCCAGCACGCCTACTTCCAGCTGCTGCACCAAGGCCAGCACCGCGTGCCGGTCGATTTCATCGGCGTCGAAACCGAAGACACCCCGCTGCCGCTGGCCGCCGAGCACCACCGCGTGGCCCTGCTCAACCTGCGCGCCCAAGCCCGAGCCTTGGCCATCGGGCGCGATGCCGACGCCACCGCCGCCGAACTGCGCCAGCAAGGCTTGGACCAAGCACAGATTCACACCCTGCTGCCCCACCGCACCTTCCGGGGCAACGTGCCCAACGCCACCCTGTGGCTGCCCACCTTGGATCCACACCACCTGGGCGCGCTGGTGGCGCTGTACGAGCACAAAGTGTTCTGCCAGTCGGTGCTGTGGGGCATCTACCCGTTTGACCAATGGGGCGTGGAACTGGGCAAAACCCTGGCCCAGCAACTGGAACGCCAAGGCGAGGCCTGAACGATTTGCTGCACCGCAACAAATTCAAATTGCCAAACCCCCATTGCACCATGTAAGATAGCGGCAATGCTGCAGCGCAACATTGGTTTCCCGCCACGGGAAGCTGGTCTGTCCGGTGCTGCCTCTCTACATTCTTCAGGAGTTTTCCATGTACAAGTTCCCCACCGAACAAATTACCGCGTCTGGCCAGCAAGCTGCCGAACAAATCAGCCAAATCGCCACCAGCGCCTTCAGCGGCGTGGAAAAGATGACCGAGCTGAACCTGGCCACCAGCAAGTCCGTGCTGAACGATGCCCTGAGCTCGCTGCAAGCCGTGGCCGGTGCCAAGAGCCCGCAAGAAGCCATGAGCGCCCAGGCCGAGCTGCTCAAGCCGATGGCCGAGAAAGCCGCCGTGTACGGCAAGGCCGCCTACGCCATCGCCGCCGAGACCGGTGCCGAACTGACCAAGGCCTCCAGCGGCAAGCTGGGCGACCTGCAAAAGACCTTCGGTGCCAGCTTCGAATCCATGGGCCAGAACCTGCCCGCCGGCACCGAGCCGTTCATGGCCGCGTTCAAGAACGCTATGGCCACCGGCCAGCAAATGATGGAATCGGCCCAGGCCACCGTCAAGCAAGCCGCCTCGCAAGTCGAAGCCAACGCCGCCAAGGCCACCGAAGCCGTCATCAAGGCCGTGAACCCGGCTGCCAGCAAGTAAAAAAGCAACGGCGTCCGGCGCATTGCCTGTGCGGTACGCCACCAAGGCGCCCTTGCCGCTTGACCGCAAACCACAACGCCCCGGCACCTTGCGTGCGCGGGGCGTTTTGTTATGAACCAGCAACGCCCGGCACCAACAAAAAAGCCAACTCCGTCTGAGTTGGCTTTTGGGCAAAATCTGGTGCGGCTGGCGGGGATCGAACCCACGACCCTCGGCTTCGGAGGCCGATACTCTATCCACTGAGCTACAGCCGCTGGAAAACTGTCAAGCCGCTCGATTCTACCAGCGCGGCCAAGCCCTCGCCGGAATGCGGTTGGCTATAATTTGGCGCGCCGTCCCTGCGCCCACGGGGAAGATTCACTTTCCACCTCTCCAGCCCACCAAGGTCAACCATGAGCGATTCCGCCAACGCGTCCCACACCGCTTTCCCAGTCTCTTCGCGGCCCCGGTCGCCGGTTGCTGCCGTCCTGCGTGGCCTGCCTGTGGTGGGCGTGCTGGGCTTGCTGCTGGCCGGTTGCAGCCCGAGCGGCATGCCATCGGACCAGGAAGAGCTGGCCATTGCACAACGCATCCAGCGCGTGGGCACCATCGCCTTCAAGGAAGCCAAGCGCGGCCTGCAATCCGGCGAGGAAGTGTACAAGGCCCAATGCTCGGCGTGCCACGCCGCCGGTCTGGTGGGTGCGCCCAAGTTTGGCGACGCTGGCGCTTGGGCACCGCGCATCGCCACCGGCTACGAGGCCCTGCTCAACTCGGCCCTCAAGGGCAAAGGCGCCATGGGCCCGCAAGGTGGCGGCCAGTTCCAGGACATCGAAATTGCCCGCGCCATGGTGTACATGACCAGCGCCGCCGGCAGTAAGTTCCAGGAACCCGCTGCCCCGGCCGCTGAAGGTGGCGAAGGTGAGCAAGCCGCTCCCGCTGCACCGGCGATGTGATCACCCCCGCTAGGCGGGCCACCGCCCTGCCCGCCGCCTGCACCGAACCGCACACCCGTTGTGCGGTTTTTGTTTGTGGGGCGGGCTTCTTCAGGCGGGTGGCTGCTGGTGCAGCCAGTCCAGCACCCTCTCGGGCCAGGCCCAGATTTGCAACCGCCAGCGTGCCCGCCCATCCAGCGGCCCGGCAAAACCCACATGGCCACCCCAGGCGGGCTGCCACAGCGTCACCGCCGCCGACACCTGCTGGCACGTGGGCAAACTGGCCGCCGGTACAAACGGGTCGTTGCGCGCATTGAGCAGCAACGCGGGCACCTGCACCGCCTGCAACCCCGGCAGGGCCGAAGCGCGCTGCCAGTAGTCGTCCACGCCCGCAAAGCCGTGCAGCGGCGCGGTGAAGGCGTCATCAAAGGCGTACAGGGTGCGCGCACGCAACGCCGCCTCCAGGTCGAACAAGCCCGGGTACTGCCGCCACTTGGCACGCGCCTTGGCACGCATGGTGTGCAGGAAGCGGCGCACGTACAGCCAGCGGTTCACACCCCGGTCCATGGCATGCCCGGCAGCGGCCACGTCCAGCGGTGCCGACACCGCCGCCACCGCCCGCACCACCTCCAGCGCGGCCTGGCCCGCCTCACCCGCCCAACGCAACAAGGCATTGCCACCCAGCGACACGCCCAGCGCGTACAGCGGGCGGCCAGGGTGCAGCTGCCGCACGCGGCGCAGCATCCAGTCGATCTCGGCAAAGTCGCCCGAATGGTAGGCGCGCGGGCCGTGGTTGATGGCGCCACCACAACCCCGGAAATGCGGCAGCACCAACGGCCAGCCGCGCTGCCGCGCCACATGGGCCAGTGCCTGCGCGTAGTGGCTCTGCGACGAGCCCTCCAGGCCATGGAACAGCACCAGGCACGGCGCCTCGGGGGTGGTGGGTGCCAGCAGGTGGTCCACCTCGACAAAATCGCCGTCGGGCGTGGCCCAGCGTTCCCGCTGCCAGCGCGGGGCCGCACCGGGGTAACGCTGCGCCCACAGCGCCGATGCCACCGTCTGCGCATGCCCGGCCCAACCGCTGCCGGAAGACGTAAAAAAACCGCCTTGCGGCGGTTCAAGCTCCGTGGGTGCCAAGGGCACGCTCACTTGCGCTGGTTGAAACGGCGCGCGGCTGCCACTTGGGCCGCCATGATGGCCAGCGCCGACTGGGCCTTGGCCAAGTCGATGTCGCTCTTGGCGTTGCGCAGGGCCTCCTCGGCCGCCTTGCGGGCCTCGTTGGCACGGGCTTCGTCCAGATCGTGGCCACGGATGGCGGTGTCGCTCAGCACCGTGATCAGGTTGGGCTGCACTTCCAGAATGCCACCCACCACGAAAACGAACTCCTCGTCGCCATCGGCCTTCTCGATGCGCACCGCACCCGGACGGATACGGGTCAGCAGCGGGATGTGGCCCGGCAGGATGCCCAGCTCACCGTTTTCACCGGGCAATGCCACGAACTTGGCCGGACCACTGAAGACAGACTCTTCGGCGCTGACCACTTCGACTTGAATTGTGCTCATCTCTACTCCTGGAACAAGTGGACCGAAGGCCAGCAGCACCGCACCCGCTCAGGGTGCGGCCAGCGGACATCAGGCCAGCTTCTTGGCTTTTTCGAAGGCTTCGTCGATGGTACCCACCATGTAGAACGCTTGTTCCGGCAGGTGGTCGCATTCGCCAGCGGTGATCATCTTGAAACCACGGATGGTTTCGGCCAGCGGCACGTACTTGCCCGGCGCGCCGGTGAACACTTCGGCCACGTGGAACGGCTGCGACAGGAAACGCTGGATCTTGCGGGCGCGGGCCACGGCCAGCTTGTCTTCAGGCGCCAGTTCGTCCATGCCCAGAATGGCGATGATGTCGCGCAGTTCCTTGTAACGCTGCAGCGTGCCTTGCACGGCGCGGGCCACGGTGTAGTGCTCCTCACCCACCACTAGCGGATCCAGCTGGCGGCTGGTGGAGTCCAGCGGATCCACCGCCGGGTAGATACCCAGCGAGGCGATGTCACGCGACAGCACCACGGTCGAGTCCAAGTGGGCGAAGGTGGTGGCGGGCGACGGGTCGGTCAAGTCATCCGCCGGCACGTACACGGCCTGGATCGAGGTGATGGAACCCACCTTGGTCGAGGTGATGCGCTCTTGCAGACGGCCCATTTCCTCGGCCAGCGTCGGCTGGTAGCCCACGGCGGACGGCATGCGACCCAGCAGCGCGGACACTTCGGTACCGGCCAGGGTGTAGCGGTAGATGTTGTCCACGAAGAACAGCACGTCCTTGCCTTCGTCGCGGAACGATTCGGCGATGGTCAGGCCGGTCAGCGCCACGCGCAGACGGTTGCCCGGCGGCTCGTTCATCTGGCCGTACACCATGGCCACCTTGGATTCGGCCAGGTTGTCGAGCTTCACCACGCCGGAGTCGGCCATTTCGTGGTAAAAGTCGTTGCCCTCACGGGTACGCTCACCCACGCCGGCGAACACGGACAGACCGCTGTGTGCCTTGGCGATGTTGTTGATGAGCTCCATCATGTTCACGGTCTTGCCCACACCGGCACCACCGAACAGGCCCACCTTGCCGCCCTTGGCGAACGGGCACACCAGATCGATCACCTTGATGCCGGTTTCCAGCAGTTCCTGCGAGGGCGACAGCTCGTCGTAGGCCGGGGCCTTGCGGTGGATGGAGGCGGTCAGCTCTTGCGACACTTCACCGCGCTCGTCGATCGGGTTGCCCAGCACGTCCATGATGCGGCCCAGGGTGGCCTTGCCCACCGGCACCGTGATGGGTGCGTGGGTGTTGGTGACCATCATGCCACGGCGCAGACCGTCGGACGAACCCAGCGCAATGGTACGCACCACGCCGTCACCCAGCTGCTGCTGCACTTCCAGCGTCAGCGCCGAACCTTCCATCTTCAACGCGTCGTACACGCGGGGCATCTGGTCGCGCGGAAACTCCACGTCCACCACGGCGCCGATGCACTGAACAATCTTGCCTTGAACTTGAGCCATGACTGAAACCTTTACTTTTCTCTAGATTCTGTTGACTTCGACCTCAAACGGCCGCGGCGCCTGCCACAATTTCCGACAGTTCCTTGGTGATCGCGGCCTGGCGGGTCTTGTTGTAGACCAGCTTCAGTTCATTGATCACGCTACCGGCGTTGTCGGTCGCAGCCTTCATGGCCACCATGCGCGCCGATTGCTCCGACGCCATGTTCTCGGCCACCGCCTGGTACACCTGCGCTTCCACGTAGCGTTGCAGCAGATCGTCGATCACGGTCGCGGCGTCAGGCTCGTAGATGTAGTCCCATTCGTGGCTGCTGCCTTCGGCCTGCAGCGTCTCGGGGCTCAGGGGCAGCAGCTGCTGCACCACGGCTTCCTGCTTCATGGTGTTGATGAACTTGGTGTAGCAGATGTACACCGCGCTCAGCTTGCCTTCGGTGTAGGCATCCAGCAGCACCTTGACCGGGCCGATCAGCTTTTCCAGGTGCGGCGTGTCGCCCAGGCCCGTCACCGTGGACAGCACCTGCGCGCCGCTGCGGTTGAGAAAGCCCACACCCTTGTTGCCAATGGCCAGCGTCTGCACGCTGTGGCCCTTGGCCTGCAGCTCCTTGAGCTGCTGCGTGACGACGCGCAACACGTTGGTGTTGAGGCCGCCACACAAACCCTTGTCGGTGGTCACCACGATGAGGCCAGCGGTCTTGGCGTCGTTGGTTTCCATGAACGGGTGGCTGTACTCCGAGTTGGCGCGGCTCAGGTTGGCTGCGATCTGGCGCACCTTCTCGCTGTAAGGCCGAGCCGCGCGCATCCGCTCCTGCGCCTTGCGCATTTTGGATGCGGCCACCATTTCCATGGCTTTGGTGATCTTCTTGGTGTTTTCCACCGACTTGATCTTGCCGCGTATTTCCTTGCCTGCTGCCATGAATGGCTCCTTAGCTCGTCTTCAGGACTCAGGCGAAAGACTTCTTGAACGCCACAATGGCAGCGTTCAATTGGGCTTCGGCATCCTTGTCCATGGCCTTGTTCTGCTCCAGCTTGTTCAGCAGAGCGGCGTGGCTGGTTTTCAGGAACTGGTGCAGGCCGGATTCAAAGGCCAGCACCTTCTTGACATCGATGTCGTCCATGAAGCCCTTGTTCACGGCAAACAGCGTCGCACCCATCAGGCTGATCGACAGCGGTGCGTACTGGGCCTGCTTGAGCAGCTCGGTCACGCGGGCACCACGGTCGAGCTGCTTGCGGGTGGCTTCGTCCAGATCGGAGGCGAACTGCGCGAACGCGGCCAGCTCACGGTACTGGGCCAAGTCGGTACGAATACCACCGGACAGGTTCTTGACCAGCTTGGTCTGAGCGGCACCACCGACGCGCGACACCGAGATACCGGCGTTGATGGCGGGACGGATGCCGGCGTTGAACAGGCTGGTTTCGAGGAAGATCTGGCCGTCGGTGATCGAGATCACGTTGGTCGGCACGAAGGCGGACACGTCACCGGCTTGCGTTTCGATGATCGGCAGTGCGGTCAGCGAACCGGTCTTGCCCTTGACGGCGCCCTTGGTGAAAGCTTCGACGTAGTCGGCGTTGACGCGAGCGGCACGCTCCAGCAGACGGCTGTGCAGGTAGAACACGTCGCCCGGGTAGGCTTCGCGGCCCGGCGGACGGCGCAGCAGCAGCGAGACCTGACGGTAGGCCACGGCCTGCTTGGACAGGTCGTCGTACACGATCAGCGCGTCTTCGCCGCGGTCGCGGAAGTACTCGCCCATGGTGCAGCCGGCGTAGGCCGACAGGTACTGCATGGCAGCGGACTCGGAAGCCGAAGCGGCGACGACGATGGTGTATTCCATCGCGCCGGCTTGTTCCAGCGCGCGCACCACGTTCTTGATCGAGGACGCCTTCTGGCCGATCGCGACGTAGATACAGGTAACGCCCTGGCCCTTCTGGTTGATGATGGCGTCGATCGCGACGGCGGTCTTGCCGGTCTGGCGGTCGCCAATGATCAGTTCGCGCTGGCCACGGCCCACGGGCACCATCGAGTCGATGGACTTGAGGCCGGTCTGCAGCGGCTGGTCCACGGATTGACGTGCAATCACGCCCGGGGCCACTTTTTCAATCACGTCGGTCATCTTGGCGTTGACCGGGCCCTTGCCGTCGATCGGGGCGCCCAGCGCGTTGACCACGCGGCCCACCAGCTCGGGGCCGACCGGCACTTCCAGGATGCGGCCCGTGCACTTGACGGTGTCGCCTTCGGAGATGTGCTCGTATTCACCCAGGATCACGGCGCCCACCGAGTCGCGCTCCAGGTTCAGCGCCAGACCGAAAGTCTGTGCACCGTCCTTGGTGGCCGGGAATTCCAGCATCTCGCCTTGCATCACGTCCGACAGGCCGTGCACGCGCACGATACCGTCGGTCACGGACACCACGGTGCCCTGGTTGCGAATGTCGGCACTGGCGGACAGACCTTCGATGCGGCTCTTGATCAGTTCAGAAATTTCTGCGGGATTGAGTTGCATGACTCTTTCCTATCCTTATAAACGTCGGGTTACCCGGCACCGTCAGGCGGTGAGGGCCGCTTTCATTTTTTCCAGTCGTGCCTTGACGGAAGTGTCGAGCACCTCGTCACCCACCACCACACGCACACCGCCAATCAACTCAGGGTCGAGTTGCACATCCAGGTGCAACTTGCGGGCAAAGCGCTTTTCCAGTTGCGCGGCCAAGTCGGCCAGCGCGGCAGACTCGATGGGGAAGGCACTGAAGACCGTGGCATCGGCGGAACCACCCTGGGCGTTTTTCAACGCGCGGAACTGGCCGGCAATTTCGGGCAAGGCCACCAGACGACCGTTTTCCAGCACGGCCTGCAGGAAGTTCTTTCCTGCGTCCCCGAGCGGGGTTTTCACCACGCTCACGATCACGTCCAGCACCTGCTGATGCGACACCTTGGGGTTGTCGGCAAACTGCTGCAGTTGCGCATTGGCAGCGACAGCCGCCAGCTCATCGAGCCATGCGGCCGTGCCGGCCAAATCGGAAACCTGCGCTTTGAACAGCGCTTCGGCGTAGGGTCGGGCTATGGTTGCAAGTTCTGCCATGGTCTTCTTTGCCTTGAGCTGTTTACAGCTCGGTCTTCAGACGATTCAACAAATCCGCGTGGACACTGGCGTTGACTTCCTTGCGGAGAATCTGCTCAGCGCCCTTCACGGCCAGTGCCGCCACTTGCTCGCGCAAGGCTTCACGGGCCTGGACGGTTTGCTGCTCGGCCTCGGCCTTGGCGGCGACGAGAATCTTGTTGCCTTCCTCGGTCGCGCGGGCCTTGGCCTCGTCAATGATGCTCTGGGCACGGCGCTCGGCGTCGGCCAGACGTGCAGCGGTCTCGTTGCGGGTAGAGGCCAGCTCAGCTTCCACACGCTTGTTGGCGGAGGAAAGTTCAGCCTTGGCCCGATCGGCGGCGGCCAGGCCGTCGGCGATCTTCTGGGCCCGCTCATCCAGCGCCTTTGTGATCGGGGGCCACACGAATTTCATCGTGAACCACACCAGGATCGCAAAAACGACCGCCTGCAGGAACAGGGTTGCGTTAATGTTCACGGTTCATTCCTTTCGGTCGTGAAAGGGATCCGGGAATTACTTCGGCAGGAAGGGGTTGGCGAAAGCGAACAGCAGGGCGATGGCCACACCGATCAGGAACGCAGCGTCGATCAGACCGGCCAGAATGAACATCTTGGTTTGCAGCTCGTTCATCAGCTCAGGCTGGCGAGCGGAGGATTCGAGGAACTTGCCACCCATCAACGCGATGCCGATGGAAGCGCCGATGGCACCCAGACCGACGATGAAAGCACAAGCCAGAGCGACGAGGCCGAGAATGTTTTCCATGATTGCTCCTTAAGAAATGGATGGAAAGAAAAAAACAAACGAACGAGGGGAAGGTCAGTGAGCTTCGTGGGCCTGCCCCACGTAGATCAACGTCAACATCATGAAGATGAAGGCTTGCAGCGTAATCACCAGGATGTGGAAGATGCTCCACACGGTACCAGCAATCACATGCCCGATACCCAGCCAGAACATCCCGTCAGCGGGGTTGAACTGCCAGGCCCACACACCGCCCATCAGGGCGATCAGCATGAAGACCAGTTCGCCAGCAAACATGTTGCCGAACAGTCGCATGCCGTGGGAAACGGTTTTCGCGATGAATTCAATCATCTGCATCAGGAAGTTGATCGGGTACAGCAGCGGGTTGTCGCCAAACGGTGCTGCCACCAGCTCGTGCGCCCAGCCGCCCAGGCCCTTGATCTTGATGTTGTAGAACAGGCACACCAGCAGCACGCTGGTGGACAGCCCCAGGGTGGTGGACAGGTCGGCCGTCGGCACCACGCGCATGTAATCCTTGAAGCCCATGGCCGGGCCGGCGGTGTGCCACCACTGGGGCAGCGCGTCCACTGGCAGCATGTCCATCGCGTTCATCAGGAAGATCCAGACAAAGACGGTCAGGGCCAGCGGCGACACCAGCTTGCGGCTGGTCGGGCTCTTGATCAGGCCCTTGGCCTGGTTTTCCACCATTTCGGACATGATCTCGACCGCCGCCTGGAAGCGACCCGGCACGCCGGAGGTGGCCTTGCGTGCGCCCAGCCACAGCAGGAAGCAGCCAATCACGCCCAGGATGACGGAGTAGGCCACCGAGTCCAGATTGAAGACACTGAAGTCCACAATGCTGGTTTGCTTGACGCTGGCAAAGTTGAAATCCTTTTGCAGGTGTTGCAAGTGGTGCTGGATGTATTCCCCAGCATTCGGACCGTGTGTACCAGCGTTTTCAGCAGCAGACATATGTCACCAATTTTTCCATTGACTTATTTGACCAACTTGGAGCGCACCGAACGGGCCAGGGCCAGCCAGTACGCCTTCATCGTCACCACAAAACCTGCCAGCAAAGCCAGCCAGTCCAACTGCGGCACCACCTTGGGCGCCGCAAACAACAAAGCGATCGTCAGGGCCACCTTGGCCAACTCCCAGAACAGGAGGCTGGCCATGGCCGAACCCGAGTGCTGCAGGCGCGTGCTGCGCAACATGCCGCGCACCCACAACACCGAAGGCAGCACCACCGCCAGCGCACCGTAGGCCGCGGACTGGGCCGCGTTGGTGCGACCCGTGAACCACCATGCCAACAGCACCACCAGCGCCCCCACCAGCAGCTGCAGCCCCACCACGCGCCAGGGCGAGGTGCTGGTCTGGCGCTGACGCCAGGCCTGGGCTTCTTCGGGCGTCAGGGGCTTGAAATCGGACGCTTCGTCTTTATCTGGGTCACATGCAGCAGGATCTGCTGTGTGAGCGGATGTGATTTTCTGCATGACAAATTACACCCTGTTTACAACCGATCGCTACTGCAAAGTCCTCAATTATACGTAGAAACCCTGTTTGGCCCAGCTTTTGGGCGAAACAGGTGTGTTGGTGCGTGCGTCCGACACCACATTTCGGTGCGGGCGCGGGCACAATAGCCGCTGCGGCGCCCTCTGTGCAGGCCGCCCAACCTCCCCCCTTCACCGCCTTTGCTGCCTGACCATGAGCGCCTCTGTTGTTCCCCCTTCTTCTGTTGCTGCGGCCCCCAACCTGGACGCGCTGATCGACTACCCGTGCCTGTTCCCGATCAAGGTGATGGGGGCCAATGTGGACGGTTTTGTGGACACCATGGTGGCGGTGGCGCGCCAGTTTGACCCGAGCTTTGAGGCCGACACCCGCATCGAGCTGCGCCAGAGCAAGGGCGGCAACTACCTGGGCATCACGCTGACCGTGATGGCCACTGATCGCGAACAATTGGACAATTTGTACCGCGCGCTGTCGGGGCACCCGATGGTGAAGGTCGCGCTGTGAGCACTGGCGGCTGGGACGTGCGCCAGCTGGGCCAGGTGGATTACGCCACGACCTACGCGGCCATGCAAGCCTTCACCGCCGAACGTAGCCCCGACACGCCCGATGCGCTGTGGCTGTGTGAGCACGATCCGGTCTATACGCAAGGGCTGGCGGGGCTGGCAGCACACGTGCTCCAGCCAGGCGATATTCCGGTGGTGCAAAGCAACCGGGGCGGCCAAGTCACCTACCACGGCCCCGGTCAGGTGGTGGCGTACCCGCTGGTGGATTTGAAGCGCGCCGGTTATTACGTCAAGGAATATGTGTACCGGCTGGAAGAAGCGGTGCTGCGCACGCTGCGCATTTTCGGTATCACCGGGCACCGCGTGGCGGGTGCTCCGGGCATTTACGTGCGGCTGGCCGACCCATTTGACCACAGCGCCTTGCGCGATGTGGCCCCCGGCGACGACCCGTTCCGTGGCCTGGGCAAGATCAGCGCGCTGGGCATCAAGGTCAGCCGCCACTGCACCTACCACGGTCTGGCCCTGAACGTGGCGATGGACTTGACACCCTTTGCGCGTATCAACCCCTGTGGCTACGCCGGACTGCAAACGGTGGATCTTTCTACAATGGGCGTATCGACCGACACCGCCACCGTGACCGAGGTGCTGGGCCAGCAACTGCTGGCCTTGTTGACCCCTTGAGGCCCTCATCGGCCCAGGCCGAACCGCCCCACTGTATTTTGCATACCACCAGATGAACACTTCCGACGTAGTGCGCCACGCCGCCGACGCTGAGAACTACAACCCCAGCGCCAAGCAAAAAAGCCAGGCCAAGACCGCACGCATTCCCATCAAGATCGTACCGGCAGAAACGCTGAAAAAGCCGGACTGGATTCGCGTCAAGGCGGGCTCACCCACCACGCGCTTTTACGAAATCAAGGACACACTGCGCGCCAACAAGCTGGTGACGGTGTGCGAGGAAGCCAGCTGCCCCAACATTGGGGAATGTTTTGGCAAGGGCACCGCCACTTTCATGATCATGGGCGACAAGTGCACACGCCGCTGCCCGTTCTGCGACGTGGGCCACGGCCGCCCCGACCCGCTGGACGCCAACGAACCGGACAACCTGGCCAAGACGATTGCCGAGCTCAGGCTCAAGTACGTGGTGATCACCAGTGTGGACCGCGACGACTTGCGCGACGGGGGTGCCGCGCATTACGTGAGCTGCATCCAGAAGACGCGCGCGCTGTCGCCCCAGACCCAGATCGAGGTGCTGGTGCCCGATTTCCGGGGCCGTCTGGACAAGGCGCTCGACGTGCTGGCCGACGGCCTGCCGGATGTGATGAACCACAACATGGAAACGGTGCCGCGCCTGTACAAGGAAGCGCGCCCGGGCGCGGACTACGCGCACTCGCTCAAGCTGCTCCAAGATTTCAAGGCCCGCTTCCCCGGCATTCCGACCAAGAGCGGCCTGATGGTGGGCCTGGGCGAGACGGACGAGGAAATCCTGGACGTGATGCGCGACATGCGCGCCCACGGCATCGAGATGCTGACCATCGGCCAATACCTGGCCCCCAGCGGGCACCACCTGCCGGTGCGCCGCTACGTGCATCCGGACATTTTCAAAATGTTCGAGGCCAAAGCCTATGAGATGGGCTTTACCCACGCCGCCGTGGGCGCGATGGTGCGCTCCAGCTACCACGCCGACCAGCAGGCCCACGCTGCCGGGGTGTGATGCCACCGCGCGCACAAGCCATGGTGCTGGCCGCCGGACGCGGTGAGCGCATGCGCCCACTGACCGACCACCAGCCCAAACCGATGCTGGCGGTACAAGGCCAGCCTTTGCTGGAATGGCATTTGCAGGCGCTGGCGCGCGGCGGTGTGCGCGCTGTGCTGATCAACACCGGCTGGCTGGGCGAGCACATTCCGGCCCGTTGGGGCCAGCAAGCGGCGGGCTTGGCGCTGCATTACTCGATGGAAGTGCAGGACTTTGGCCACGCGCTGGAAACCGCTGGCGGCATCGCGCGCGCCTTGCCACAACTCGATGAGGTGTTCTGGTTGCTGGCGGGCGATGTGTTTGTGCCCGACTTTGTGTTCAGCCCAGAAGCGGTGCAACGTTTTGCCGCCAGCAGCGCAATGGCGCATGTGTGGCTGGTGCCGAACCCGGAACACCACCCGCACGGCGACTTTGGTCTCAGCCCTGAAGGACTGGCCCTGAACCTGCCCCCTGAACACGCCGAACCGTGTTACACCTACAGCACCATCGGCCTGTACAAGCGCGCTTTTTTTGCGCCGCCGCTGTGCGACATCGCCCTGGGCAACCCGCACGGCGTGGCCGCACCGCTGGGGCCGTTGTTGCGCCGTGGCATGGACGCGGGTTGCGTCAGTGCCGAGCTGTACCAGGGCCACTGGACCGACGTGGGCACGCCACAACGGTTGGCCGCCTTGAACGCGGGCCACATCTCCATCTGATTTTTGCCGTTGTGAGGCCACCCAACATGAGCGCCATCCCGCACCAAGCCATTTACGCCGACCGCCGTGCCCGACTGGCCGCCCAACTGGGTGATGGGGGGGTGGCCATCATCCCCACCGCACCAGAACGCCAACGCAACCGCGACAGTGAATACCTGTTCCGCTTTGACAGCTACTTCTACTACCTGACCGGGTTTACTGAACCCCGGGCCTGGCTGGTCATTACCGCCGAAGGGCATACCACCCTGTTCTGCCAACCCAAGGATCTGGAACGTGAGATCTGGGACGGCATCCGGCTGGGGCCGCAGGCCGCGCCCGCAGCGCTGGGGGTGGACGAGGCGTGGTCGGTACACGAACTGGACACCCGCCTGCCACAGTTGCTGGAAAACCGCAACACGGTCTGGTACCCGTTTGCCGTCCACGCCGGACTGGAAACACGGATCGACGGCTGGCTGCAACAAGTGCGCGCCCGTGTACGCCAAGGTGCGACCTGCCCCGACACGCAACGCGACGTGTGCGTGTTGCTGGACGAAATGCGTTTGTTCAAGGACACACATGAGATCGGCGTGATGCGGCGTGCCGCCGACATCAGCGCACAGGCGCACATCCGGGCCATGCAACGCTGCGCGCGCATGCTACGTGGCGGGCAAGAGGTGCGCGAGTACCACCTGGATGCCGAGTTGTTGCACGAATTCCGCCAACACGGCTCGCAGTACCCCGCCTACGGCAGCATTGTGGCCGCCGGGGCCAACGCCTGCGTGCTGCACTACCGGGCCGACAACGCGCCGGTGCGCGATGGGGAACTGGTGCTGATCGATGCCGGTTGCGAACTGGACGGTTACGCATCCGACATCACACGCACCTTTCCGGCCAACGGGCGCTTCAGCGGGCCACAGCGCGCGCTGTACGATTTGGTGCTAGCGGCGCAAGAAGCCGCGATTGCCGCAACGAAACCGGGCAACCGCTTTACCGACCCGCACGATGCCACGGTGCGCGTGTTGGCCCAAGGCATGCTGGACTTGGGGCTGCTGAACAAAAACGACGTGGGCCACCTGGACGACGTGATCGAACAACGCCACTACTTCCGCCACTACATGCACCGCACCGGCCACTGGCTGGGGCTGGACGTACACGATGTGGGCAGCTACGTCGAACCAGGCGAACCGGGCCGCCCCACCGGGCGCAACGACCCCGTGACGGGCCAGCCGGTGCGCGAACGCCCGAGCCGCATCCTGCGCCCCGGCATGGCGCTGACCATCGAGCCGGGCCTGTACATCAGCCCAGCTGCCGGGGTGCCCAAGGAGTTTTGGAACATCGGTATCCGCATCGAGGACGATGCCATCGTCACCGACACGGGCTGCGAGTTGATCACACGCGGCGTGCCGGTAGACGGCGATGAGATCGAGGCGCTGATGCGTGGCTGACGCTACGCCATCCGCAACCTCGATCCATTCATCATTTGGCTGAGGAATTCCAGCGCCATGCCCGCCATGGCCTTGGTGCCCACCTGCATCATGCCCTCGTCAAAGTCGAACGCCGGGTTGTGGTTGGGCGCGGCGGTGTGCGGCTCCTTGCCCACCGGCGGTGCGCCCACCATGATGTACACGCCTGGAATTTCCTTCTGGAACTCGGAAAAATCTTCAGATGCCATCATCTTGGACGCTGGCATGGTCTTGCCATCGCTGATTTTTTTGAGGATGGGCACCATGTCGTTCATCAGCTGTTCGGGGTTGATGGTGGCGGAGTAGCCGCCCGGCGGGAAGGTGACTTCGGCGGTGGCGCCGTTGGCTTCGGCAATCAGCGTGGCCATCTTGCGGATGCGTTCCTTGGCATCGCGGCGCATGTCTTCTTGACATCCTCCCCGCCATTAATGGCGGGGATTCCCTCTACAGGACGGCCATGCCCGACCGCATCAGCTTGCGCCGACTCATTCAGCAAAGCGCCTACCTCTCGGACTCCCATGCGGGACGGCGAATTACCGGACATTTCTGTGCTCGGTTCCAACTGCCTAATGGCAAAAGAAGAATTTGGAACTGTTGTCGCAACGGAAGGCAGTTTACCACCAAGCAGGCCGTCCCGGCCTGATCGCTCGAACCTCGGGCTGAACCCCGAGGCTTGCCGCTCAATCTGGGTCAAAGGTGCGTAGCGTGCCTTCCAATTCCACGCTTTCGGGGATGATGTTGTTGCGGTTGCCGCCCACGAACTTGCCCATCGACAGCACAGCAGGTTCTTTGCTGATGTTGAGCTGGCGCGAGACGATGGTTTGCAAAGAGTTAACCAGTTGCGAACCGACCGAGATGGGGTCTACACCAGCCCAAGGCATGGCACCGTGGGTCTGCTTGCCCTTGATGCGGATCTTGACCACGTCGGACGACGCGAACACCGGGCCGGTCTTGTAGGCGATGACGCGCGGCAGGTTGGGGATCAGGTGGGCGGCAAAGATGGCTTCGGGCCTGGGTTGCAGCAGCGCGCCGTCGGCCACCATGGCGGCGGCACCGAATTTCTCGCCTTCTTTGAGCTCGTGCGGCGCACCTTCTTCGGCGGGCTGGAACACCAGCACGATGGTGCCCGCGATTTGGTCGCGCATGCCGGCAAAGACTTCGGCCGCGCCCATCAGCATGGCGGTGTGGCCGTCGTGGCTGCAGGCGTGGGCCACCGGCACTTCAGCGCCCATGTATTTTTGCTTCTGTTTGGAGGCGAAGGGCAGGCCAGAGGCTTCGGCCACCGGGAGCGCGTCCATGTCGGCGCGCAAGGCCACGGTGCGGCCCGGTTTGGCACCCTTGAGCACGCCGACCACGCCAGTGCCACCCACACGTTCACGCACTTCGTAACCCAGCGCACGCAGGTGCTTGGCCACGTAAGCGGCCGTCTGGACTTCTTGGCCCGAGAGTTCGGCGTTCTGGTGGATGTGGCGGCGCCATTCAACCATCTTGGGTTGCACGCGCTCAACCCTGTGCTTCAGCGCGTCGATGGCGTCTTGGCTCAAGCTTTGTGCGGTGACCAGCTGGGGCAGGGTCAGCACAGCGGCGGCCGTCATGGCGGCGGTCAGGGTCTTGGTTCGGGAAAAGTTTATGGTTTTGTCTCCAGTGATTTTTTATGTTGCAAGAACCTCCACGCCCTGCGGCGGCACAGCCAACCAAGGGCGCGGATGTGGTGATACACCCAGCCACTGCCTCACCGCCACCTATGGCCCGACACGCGGGTGCGGGAGCGGCGGCGGTACGGTATCAGGCGGCGGGTGGCGGTGCGGCGCCCAAGGCGCCGAATGTGAAACTCAGACGCGTTCCAGCACCACGGCAATGCCTTGGCCCACGCCAATGCACATGGTGCACAGGGCGTAGCGGCCACCCGTGAAGTGCAGGCGGTTGATGGCAGTGGTGGCCAAGCGGGCACCCGAGGCACCCAGCGGGTGGCCCAACGCAATCGCACCGCCCCAGGCGTTGACGCGGGCATCGTCGTCGGCCAAGCCCAAGCCGCGCAGCACGGCCAGCCCTTGAGCCGCAAATGCTTCGTTGAGCTCGATCACGTCCATTTGCGCCAGCATCAGGCCGGTCTGGGCCAGCACCTTTTGCACGGCAGGGGTCGGGCCATAACCCATGATGCGCGGTGCCACGCCAGCGGTGGCCATGCCGACCACACGGGCCTTGGGGGTCAGGCCATACTTGGCGGCGTGGGCTTCGTCGGCCAGCAACAGCGCGCAAGCGCCATCGTTCACGCCGGAAGCGTTGCCTGCGGTCACGCTGCCGTCGGGGCGCACCACACCTTTGAGCTTGGCCAGTGCCTCCAGCGTGGTGGCGCGCGGGTGCTCGTCGGTGTCCACGACGATGGCATCGCCCTTCTTTTGCGGAATGGTGACGGGGCAGATCTCGCGCGCCAAGTGACCAGCCTTGATGGCAGCGGCGGCGCGCAGTTGGCTGTGGTAGGCCATCAGGTCTTGCGCTTCGCGCTCGATCTTGAAGTCCACGGCCACGTTCTCAGCGGTTTCGGGCATGCTGTCCACGCCGTACTGAGCCTTCATCAGCTTGTTGATGAAACGCCAGCCAATGGTGGTGTCGTACACGGCGTTGGCACGGCTGAAGGCGCTTTCAGCCTTGGGCATGACAAACGGGGCGCGGCTCATGCTTTCCACGCCGCCCGCGATCATCAGGCCGGCTTCGCCGGACTTGATGGCGCGCGAGGCGGTGCCGATGGCGTCCAGACCGGAGCCGCACAGGCGGTTGACGGTGGAACCCGGCAGCTCGATGGGCAAACCGGCCAGCAAGCTGGACATGCGGGCCACGTTGCGGTTGTCTTCACCGGCCTGGTTGGCGCAGCCGTAGATCACGTCGGCCACGGCGGCCCAGTCCACGTTGGGGTTGCGCGCCATCAGCGCCTTGAGGGGCACAGCGCCCAGGTCGTCGGCGCGCACGCTGCTCAGGGCGCCGCCGTAACGGCCAAAGGGGGTGCGGATGGCGTCGCAAATAAAGGCTTGGTTCATGTGTGGTCTCCAGAAAACGGTATCAGGCGGCAGCGATCGGCAGGCCGACCATTTGTTCCAGTTCGGCCAAGGTCAGGCCATCGACGATGTCGATCAGCTGGAGACCGTTGGGCGTGCATTCCAGCGTGGCCAGGTCGGAGTAGATACGCTTGACGCAGGCAATGCCCGTCAGCGGGTAGGTGCAGGCCTGCACGACCTTGCTCTCGCCTTTTTTGGTCAGCAAGTCCATCATGACCCAGGTTTGCTTGGCACCGACGGCCAAGTCCATCGCACCGCCCACGGCGGGGATGGCACCCGCTTCGCCGGTGCTCCAGTTGGCCAGATCGCCCGTGGCCGAGACCTGAAACGCGCCCAGCACGCTGATGTCGAGGTGGCCGCCGCGCATCATGGCAAAGCTGTCGGCGTGGTGGAAGAAGGCACCGCCCGGCAACAGCGTCACGGGCTGTTTGCCTGCGTTGATGAGGTCGTAGTCTTCCTCGCCAGCGGCGGGGGCGGCACCCATGCCCAGAATGCCGTTCTCGCTGTGCAGCACGACTTCCATGCCCTCGGGCAGGTAGTTGGCCACCAGCGTGGGCTGGCCAATGCCAAGGTTGACGTAGGCACCGTCAAAAATGTCTTGGGCCACGCGCTGGGCCAGTGCTTGCTTGGTGCGCTTGGTGTAGTTGCTCATGGTGTTGCTCCTGCGGCTCAAGCCTGTTTGAAACCACCGGCCTGGGTGGCGACGTGTTCGATCTGCACGATCTTGGACACAAAGATGCCCGGCGTGACGATGTTTTCCGGGTCGATCTGGCCCAGTTCCACAATGTTGTGCACAGTGGCCACGGTGAACTTGGCGGCGGTGGCCATCACGGGGCCGAAGTTACGCGCAGCCTTGCGGTACAACAAGTTGCCCCAGCGGTCGCCGGTTTCGGCCTTGATGAGGGCCACATCACCGTGGATGGGGTATTCCAGCACGTAGTCTTTGCCGTTGATGTGGCGGGTTTCCTTGGGGCTACCGTCGGCGTTGCGCGCCAGTTCGGTACCAAAGCCGGTGGGGGTGAAGAACGCCCCCACACCCGCACCCGCAGCGCGCAGACGCTCGGCCAGGTTGCCTTGCGGCACCAGTTCCAGCTCGATCTTGCCCGCGCGGTACAGCTCGTCAAACACCCAAGAATCGGCCTGACGCGGAAAGCTGCAAATGATCTTGCGCACGCGCCCGGTCTTGAGGAGCGCGGCAAGGCCCGCGTCGGCGTTGCCCGCGTTGTTGTTGACCACGGTCAGGTCTTTGGCCCCCTGTTCGATCAAGCCGTCGATCAGCTCGTTGGGAATCCCGGCGGTGCCAAAACCCCCAATCAGCACGGTGGCCCCGTCCTGCACACCCGACAACGCCTCTGCAATTGAGGCCGCGATTTTGTTGATCACAGATCATGCTCCTGAAAAAGCCACCCGGCGGGCGGCGGTTATTTGTTCTATATACGAACATTTGTTCGTATAATGAATTTCTACGAAAGATTCTAAGACCCAATGGCACCTTTGGCAACCCGTTCCCACCCTGATCCGGCACCCACGCCAGGCGACAGCTACGTGCAATCGTTTGCGCGCGGGCTGGAGGTCATCCGTTCGTTCAGCGCGCAAGCCCCCACGCAGACCCTGAGCGAGGTGGCGGCCCGCACGGGCCTGACCCGTGCCGGGGCGCGGCGCATCCTGCTGACCTTGCAAACGCTGGGCTACGTCGGCAGCGACGGCAAACACTTCCGGCTCACGCCGCGCATCCTGGACTTGGGCTTTGCCTACTTGTCGTCCATGCCGATCTGGAACCTGGCAGAGCCGGTGATGGAAACCCTGGCCGAACAGGTCAAGGAATCGTGCTCGGCGGCGGTGCTGGACGGCAGCGACATCGTTTACGTGCTGCGGGTGCATACGCACAAGATCCTGTCGCTCAACTTGGGGGTGGGTTCGCGCCTGCCCGCGTACTGCACGTCGATGGGCCGCGTGCTGCTGGCCGGTTTGCCCGACGATGAGGTGGAACGCCGTTTGCGGGCCAGCGACTTGCAGCCACGCACCGCACGCAGCCTCACCAGCGTGCCAGCGCTGCTGGCTGAAATCCGCCAAGTGCGGGCACAAGACTGGTGCGTGCTGGACCAAGAGCTGGAAGACGGCCTGATCTCGATTGCCGCGCCGGTGTTGAATGCGGCGGGCGAAGCGGTGGCGGCACTCAACGTCTCGGGGCAGGCACACCGCAGCAACGCCCAGACCATGCAGCAAACCATGTTGCCCGCGTTGCGAGCGGCGGCCAGCACCGTCTCGCAACTGCTGCGTTCATCGGGGCACGCGGTCTGAATCACGCACGGGCCCCAAGACTCACACCGCTGGCGCGGGCTTGAGCGCGGCCTGCGCCGCCACATTGGACTGGCGCACGGTGAACACCAGCATCGCCAGCGTGGCCACCGCCCCCGGAACCGCAAACGCCAGGAAGTTGAGCTGCAGCGGCAGCTGCGCCGTCATCAGCGCCCCGCCCAGCAGCGGGCCCACAATCGCGCCATTGCGGCCAATGCCCGAGGCCCAGCCCAGGCCGGTGGAACGGATGGACAGGCCGTAGTACTGCGCCGTGCCCGCGTACAGCAAAATCTGCGTGCCAATGGTGGTGGCGCCGGCCACAAAAATCAGCAGGTACAGCACCGGGGTCGGGCTCTTGAAGCCCAGCAGGCTGATCGACACCGCCGCGGCCAGAAAGAAGCCCATCATCACCTTGCTCAGGCTGAAGCGGTCGCCCAGCCAGCCGCCCAGGATGGCACCGGCCATGCCGCCAAAGTTCAGCGCCAGCATGAAGCTCAAGCTGGAACCCAGGCTGTAACCGGCGTTGGCCATCAGCTTGGGCAACCACGAGCCCAGCGCGTACACCATCAGCAGGCAGCAAAAGAACGCCAGCCACAGGCACAGCGTGCCCACCAGGCGGCCATCGCGGAACAGCTCCAGCACCGAGGCCGTACCGCCCTTGCCCGCGCCGGTCAGCACAAACTCGTCCTGTGCCGTGAAGCTGCGGCCGGGCTCGATGCGGGCCAGCACCTTGCGGGCTTCGTCGTGACGGCCCTGGCGCACCAGAAAGCCCAGCGACTCGGGCAGGAAGTACAGGATCACCGGCAGCGTGACCAGCGGCACGGCGGCGACAAAGAACATCCAGCGCCAGCCGAACTCCGGCAGCATGTAGATGCCGACTCCCGCCGCCAGCATGCCACCCAGCGAGTAGCCGCTGAACATGATGGCCACCAGCGTGCTGCGCAGGCGCTTGGGCGCGTACTCGTTCATCAGCGCCACGGCGTTGGGCATCAGGCCACCGCAGCCCAGGCCGGCAATGAAGCGGAAGATGCCGAACTCGGTCGGCGTGCGGGCAAAGCCGTTCACGATGGTGGCCAACGAAAACAGCGCAAAGCAGATGGCGATGCCTTTTTTGCGGCCAATTTTGTCGGCCAGCGGGCCAAAAAACAGCGCCCCGGCCATCATGCCAAACAAGGCGTAACTGCCCAAAGCACCGGCCTGTAATGGGGTCAGACCCCATTCTTTCATGATAGCGGGCAGCACCACGCCGTAGATGAACAGGTCGTAGCCGTCGAAAATCAGCACCAGCGCGCACAGGCACATCACCATCCAGTGAAAGCCGGTGAAGCGCGCGTGGTCAATGACGCCGTGGACGTCGATCTTTTGGGTCATGGGGGTCTCCTCTGCCGCATACATTGCGGGCAGATGTTGTGAACGGGGCCGCGCCAGACAGCCCCAGATCGGTGGTCAAGGTGGGGGAGAAACGGGAGCGCGCGGCGCGATCAGCCGAGATCGCCGCCGCCCACGGGCAGCGTCACGCCTGTGATGTAGGAGGCCTCGTCCGAGGCCAGGAACAGGATGGCACCGACTTGTTCGTCGATGGTGCCGTAGCGCTTCATCAGGCTGGAGTCGATGGTCTGGTCGATGATCTGCTGGTACCAGGCCTTTTCCTGCTCGGTTTGCTCGGCGGCGTTGCGCGGAATGCGGCGCGGCGGCGCTTCGGTGCCGCCGGTGGCAATCGCGTTGACACGCACACCGCGTTGCGCAGTTTCAAACGCCAGGCACGCGGTCAGGGCATTGACACCGCCCTTGGCCGCACCGTAGGGCACGCGGTTGATGGCGCGCGTGGCGATCGACGAGATGTTGACGATCACGCCCTGGCCCTGCTCCAGCATCTGCGGCAGCACGGCGTGGCAGCACCACAGCGTCGGGAACAGCGAGCGGCGCACCTCGGCCTCGATCTCGTTGACCTGGTAGTGCTCGAACGGCTTGGCCCAGATGGTGCCGCCCACGTTGTTGATGAGCACATCGATACGGCCAAAGTGGGCCGCCGCCTCCTGCATCACGTGCTGGCAATCGGCGGCCTGCTCCATGTCGGCGGTCAGGGTCAGCACCTCGGTGCCCTGGGCGGTGAGCTGGTCGCGCAGCTCGAACACCAGCTCCGAGCGGTCCACCAGCACCAGCTTGGCGCCTTCGGCGGCCATGCGTTCGGCCACACCTTTGCCGATGCCCTGGGCCGCGCCCGTGATCACGGCCACCTTGTTCTCAAAACGTGGTTTCATGGGGAAACTCCAAAAAAGGCCCGGTCACAAACCGGGCCGAATGCAAGACAAACGGAAACGGATCAGGCGCTGGCCGAGAACTTCTCGTGGTAGAAGTTGGCGGGCTTGATGCCCTGGTTGCGCATGTACTGGTTCACCGCTTCCACCATGGGCGGCGGGCCGCACAGGTAGATGTCCACCTCGCCGGCGTTGAGCTGCGCGGGCTGGATGTGGTTGGTCACGTAACCCTTGTTGGGGTAGGTGCTGTCGGGGCTGGCCACGCAAGCGGCCCACGTGAAGTTGGGGATCTGCGCCTTGAAAGCGTCCAGCTTGTCCAGGTCCACCAGGTCGGCGTCGTGGGTCACGCCGTAGATCAGGTGGATCGGGAACGCGCTGCCCTGCTCGGCAATCTTTTCCAGCATGGCGGTGAACGGGGCCAGGCCGGTGCCGCCCGCCAGCATCAGCAGCGGGCGCTTGATGTCGCGCAGGTAGAAGCTGCCCAGCGGGCCTGCCAGCTTCATGGCAGCGCCAGGTTGTGCCTGGCCGGTCAGGAAGCCGCTCATCTTGCCGTTGGGCACGTTGCGGATCAGGAACGACACCTCGCCATTCTTGACCAGCGAACTGAACGAGTAGGCGCGGCTCTCTTCAGTGCCCGGAATCTGCAGGTTGACGTACTGGCCCGGCAGGAACGACAGCTTGTCGAGCGACTCGCCCTGGATGGTCAGGGAGATGGTGCTGGGCGACTGCTGGCGCACCTCCTTCACGGCCACGTCGTAGCTGGCCTGCTGGGTCTTGCACACCGCCGAGGAGGCCGGCACGCGCACCACGCAGTCGCTTTGGGCGCGCATCTGGCACGTCAGCACATAGCCTTCCTTGGCCTCGTCGTCGCTCAGGGCGTCCTCGATGTAGTCGCCCATGGTGTAGGTGCCGGATTCGGCAAAACACTTGCAGGTGCCGCAAGCGCCGTCGCGGCAGTCGAGCGGGATGTTGACGCCCTGGCGGTAGGCGGCGTCGGCGACGGTTTCGGTCGGGTTCGCTTCAATGAAGCGGGTCACGCCGTCTTCAAACTGGAAGGCAATGTGGTGTGTCATGTCAAATCCATAAAGGCCACAGCTTACTTTTTTTTCAAGTACGCCGTGGCCCGTAGCTCAAACAACGCTCAGAGGCAGATCACGTCGATGACGTGGTGGATGTAGTCGTTCTTGATCACGACGTACTTCTTCTTGATCTGCGGCTGCGCGCCCGAGAAGTCGATGGTGTACACCGAATGGCCAAAGTAGCTGTCGGTGGTGTGGTAGCGGTAGCTCAGGTTGAACCAGTTGAAGCGCACCGTCACCAGATCGCCGTCTTGCGACACGATCTCGATGTTGGACAGGTTGTGGCCGGTGCGCGGCTCGGGCATGCTGGCCGCCGAACGCTCGGTCTTGATGCGGAACACGCGGTCTTCCAGGCCACCACGGTTGGCGTAGTAGATCAGGGAGATCTCGTTTTGCGGGTTGGCGGTCAGCGTGTTGTCGTCGTCCCACGACGGCACCCAGTACTCGGCGTCGGGCGCGTAGCACTCGAGCCATTCTTCAAACTGCTTGTCGTCCAGCAGGCGGGCTTCGCGGAACAGGAAGGCTTGGACTTGTTCGATCGTCACGGACATGGCGTGTGTCTCCTCAATGGGGTTACTTGGACTCGGCTTGGGCCTTGACGGCGGCTTGCATCACGTCCATCCAGTAGCGGTGCTGGGTGGTGTACAGGCCTTCGTCCTCGGTCTTGACACCGCTGAGGATGGGCTCCAGACCGATGGACTGGGCGGCTTCGTCGGCGCCCTGCACCCAGTGCTTGGAGCCACGGCACATGTCGTTCCATTCCAGCGCGATGCCGTTGTAGCCCTCTTGGCAGGCGCGGAATTCTTCCAGGTCGTCCGGGGTGGCCATGCCAGTGGCGTTGAAGAAGTCCTCGTACTGGCGGATGCGGCGCGCGCGCGCTTCCGGTGCCTCACCCTTGGGGGCGATGCAGTAGATGGTGACTTCGGTCTTGTTGACGGCGATGGGGCGCAGCACGCGGATCTGCGAGCTGAACTGGTCCATCAGGTACACGTTGGGGTACAGGCACAGGTTGCGCGAGCGGTTGATCATCCAGTCGGCGGTGGCCTGGCCGTACTTGGCCACCAGCTCGTCGCGGATGGGGTAAGCCGGGCGGTCTTGCGGGTTGGCCCACTCGGTCCACAGCAGGATATGGCCGTTTTCGAACGAGTAGGAACCACCGCCGTTCTTGGCCCACTGGCCGGCGTCCATCGCCTTGATCTCGTCACCGGCGTCGCGCTGCTTGCGGGCGTTGGTGGTGGCGGCGTAGTTCCAGTGCACCGAGCTCACGTGGTAGCCGTCGGCACCGTTTTCGGCCTGGATCTTCCAGTTGGCATCAAAGGTGTAGGTGGAGCTGCCGCGCAGCACTTCCAGGCCCTCGGGCGACTGGTCCACAATCATGTCGATGATCTTGGTGGTGCCGCCCAGGAATTCGGTCAGGGGCTTGACGTCGGCGTTGAGGCTGCCAAACAGGAAGCCGCGGTAGCTCTCGAAGCGCGCCACCTTCTTCAGGTCGTGGCTGCCGTTCTTGTTGAACGATTCGGGGTAGCCGGCCGCTTCGCCGCCGTCCTTGACTTTCAGCAGCTTGCCGCTGTTGTTGAACGTCCAGCCGTGGAAGGTGCAGGTAAAGTTGGACTTGTTGCCCTTCTTGTGGCGGGCCAGGGTGGCGCCACGGTGCGAACAGGCGTTGATCAGCGCGTTGAGCTGGCCGTCCTTGTTGCGGGTGATCATGATCGGCTGGCGGCCGATGTTGGTGGTGTAGTAGTCGCCGTTGTTCGGGATCTGGCTCTCGTGGGCCAGGTAGATCCAGTTGCCTTCGAAGATGTGCTTCATCTCGAGCTCGAACAGCTCCTCGTCGGTAAAGGCGGAGCGGTGGACGCGGTACTCGCCCTTGTCGTGGTCTTCGACCAGCATGCCGTTGAGTCGCTCTTGCAGGCTGGCTTTTTGCATCGGGTTGCTCATGGAAAGATCTCCGGTTCTCTTGTCTGTCAAAAAAGAGGGAGCTGGAGCCGTCCAGGAGGCAAGGGCTGGCGCGGACGCACCTTTTGGGCGCGGTACCGAACCGCCGCCGCACGGGCGTTGCGGGGACTTGTCTCCTGCGACGGGGCCACCGCCCAGTCATCAAGTGTTGTGGGACTGGGTGCTGCAGCGCCCCGGTTTGTTGTGCAAGCCGGCACGTGCGGCCCAAGCCACCGTTTTTTATGTTTGATGGGAGTCATCTTACCCACAAGCGCGGCCCGGATCCAAGACTGTTTTAGACTCACTTCATACCCAAAAGGCATAGCATGGATCTCAGGCACCTGAAATACTTCATCGCGGTGGCGGAAGAGCGCAGCTTCACGCAAGCAGCGCAGCGGCTGCACATCTCGCAGCCGCCGCTGAGCCGCCAGATCCAGCAGCTGGAAGAGGAGCTGGGCCTGCAGCTGCTCGACCGCGAGGCGCGGCCGCTGCGCCTGACCGAGGCCGGGCGCTTTTTCTATGGCCGCGCGCTGCGGCTGCTGGAGCAAGTCAACGAGGCCGTCCACATGACGCGGCGCGTGGCGCAGCTGGAACGCCGGCTGGTGATCGGGTTTGTGCCCTCCACCATCTACGGCGCCCTGCCCCGCATTGCGCGCATGTTCCGCAGCCTGCAGCCGCAGACCGAGCTGATGCTGGTGGAAAAGACCTCGGTCGAGCAGCTGGCCGAACTCAAGTCCGGGCGCATCGATGTCGGCTTTGGCCGCATCCGGCTCGACGACAGCAGCATCAAGCGCGAGGTGTTGCGCGAGGAATCGCTGGTGCTGGCCATGCCCAGCGACCACCCGCTGGCGCGCGACAGCGGCCCGGTGACGCTGGCACAGGCCGCACGCTACCCGCTGCTGGTGTACCCGCGCCTGCCCCGGCCCAGCTACGCGGACCACGTGCTGTCGCTGTTCCGCGACCAGGGCGTGGAGCCGCGCGCCGTGCATGAGGTGCAGGAGATGCAGACCGCGCTCGGGCTGGTGGCCTCGGGCATGGGGGTGTGCGTGGTGCCCAGCAGCGCACAGAAGCTGCGCCGCGACGAGGTGGCCTACCGCTGCCTGGCCGAGGTGCAGGCGGTCTCGCCCATCATCATGAGCACGCGCCTCAACGACCAGTCGCCCGACATCGACACTCTGCGCGCTGCCATTGAGGCCATCTACCAGGCCGAAGGCTGGCTGCCCCCGTTTGGCGCCAGCCAGTACCCGCCGCAGCCATAAAAAAAGCCGACCCCGGCATGGCTGCACGGAATCGGCGATTCAGCTTTCAACGCCACCGGGCACGCGGCCCGGCAGGGATGATTACTTGTTCAGGGCCTTGGCCACGCGGGTGCGCGGGTCGGTGTCGTCTTCCTTGACGGCTTGCTGCATCTTGAAGTCGAACTTGGCGCGCACGAACGGTGCGTTGATGCCCAGCGACTCGTAGCCAGCCGGTGCCACGTTTTCTTCCAGGTTCAGCACCAGGGCTTCGCGGGTGGCGAAAGCGAAGTCGTCGTCGATGTAGGCGTCACCGGGGGTGTTGACCTGGGTGGTCAGGGTGCGGTGGCCCGGCTTGACGATGTGGAAGTGGATGTGGGCCGGACGGATGCCGTGGCGACCCAGCACGGCGAACAGCTCGTGGGTCGGGCCAGAGGGCGGAATTTCGTAGCCCGGGGCGATGGTGGTGCGGAAGCGGTACTGGCCCTTCTCGTTGGTCACGATCTTGCGGCGCAGTTCGTGGTCCTTCATGCCCGGGAAGAAGTGCGAGTAGCCACCCTTCTCGTTGCAGTGCCATGCGTCCATTTCAGCGCCCGCCACCGGATTGCCTTCGTGGTCGTACACGGTGCCTTCCATCACCAGCACCTTGCCGGTGCCGCGCAGGGTGGAGTCGTCGTCGAGCTGGGCTTCGTAGTTGAACTTCGGAGCGCCGGCCACGTACAGCGGGCCTTCGATGGCGCGCGGGGTACCGGCGGCGATGCCAGCGGCTTCGTCGGCCTCGTCCATCATGATGTCCAGCAGGCGGTCAAAGCCCAGGCCGGCGGTGATCAGGCCCACTTGGCCGGTCTGGCCCAGACGGGTCAGCCAGTCGCAGGCGGCCCAGAACTCGTCCGGGGTCACCTTCAGCTCGTCGATGGCCTTGAACAGGTCGGCGGTGATGCGGGTGATGATGGCGCGGGCACGCGGGTTGCCTTCGTTGATCTTGATGGTGTTGACACGCTCGAGCAGCTGCTCTTTGGTGTATTCGTTCTTGGTCATGGTGGTGTCTCCTTGCTTGGGGTTAAAAAACAACGGGGAAAACGGGGAACCGGTTACGCAATCGCCGAGGGGTGTTGGGCCAGCGGCGTGACGTGGATCTTCATGTACGGGAACAGCGGCAGCTGCGACAGCAGGGTGTGCAGCTCGTCGTTGCTGGCCACGTCGAACAGGCTGTAGTTGGCGTATTCGCCCACCACGCGCCACAGGTTCTTCCAGCGGCCATCGCGTTGCAGTTCTTGCGAATAGGCTTTTTCGCGGGCCTTGATTTCGTTGGCTTGCTCGACCGGCAGGTCGTGCGGGATGTTCACATCCATGCGAACCAGAAACAACATGGGTTAGCTCCAGAGGAAAAAACAGGGGTCAGGCCGTGGCCTTGTGGCCCAGGTCGATGTGGGTGGCGTTCAGGCCAGCGCGGGCGCGGTCAAAGCGGTCCAGCTGGGCCAGATCCACGGTGAGGCCAAAACCGGGGCCATCGGGCAGTTGCAGTTCAAAATCGACAATCGGCATGCGCTCGGTCACGATGTCGTCCACCAGCAGTTGGGGGCCAAACAGTTCGCAACCGCTGTGCTGCGTGCCCAGGGTCGAGAACACGTGCGCCGAGGCGGCGCTGCCGATGGAGGTCTCCAGCATGGTGCCGCCGTACCAGCCGATGTCGGCGGCTTCGGCCACCGCCGCCACCTGGCGGGTGCGAATCAAGCCGCCGTGCTTGGCCACCTTGAGCGAGAACACGTGGCTGGCCTGGGCGCGGGCCAGCATCATCGCGTCTTGCGGGCTGCACACGGTTTCATCGGCCATGATGCTGGCGCGGTCGCCCAGCGTGGCGGTCAGGGTCTTGAGGGCTTCGACGTTCCACTTGGCCACGGGCTGCTCGATCAGCGTGACACCCGCTTCAATGAGTTGCGGCAGGTAGCGGCGGGCGGTGTTGCCGTCCCAGGCCTGGTTCACGTCCACGGTCAGGGTGGCCTTGCCTTCCAGGCCACGGGCAATCTGACTCACCACCGCCACGTCTTGGGCCGGGGTGCGGGCACCAATTTTCATTTTGAAGATGCGGTGGCGCTTTTGTTCGAGGCGCAACTGGGCTTCTTCCAAATCCTTGGCCACGTCGCCGCTGGCCAGCGTCCAGGCCAGGGGCAGGCTCTGGTGGCGCTTGCCGCCCAGCAGCTGGTAGGCGGGCAAGCCGAGGCTGCGCGAGACGGCATCGATCAACGCCATCTCGACCGCGCTCTTGGCAAAGGCGTTGCCCTTGCAGAAAGCGTCCATGCGGGCCAGGGCACCGCCAAAGCTGCCGCCGTCCTGGCCGATCAGGGCCGGGGCGAGGTAGTTGTCGATGGCGTGCTTGATGCTTTCGGGGGATTCCTCGTTCCAGGACGGGCCACCGATGGTGGCCGCTTCGCCAAAGCCCGTGGCACCGTTGGCCAACCACAGTTGCACGATGACGGGGCTTTGGCGGCTGATGGCACCAAACGACAGCTTGTGCGGGCGGATGGTGGGAATGTCCAGAATCCGCGCTTCAATGCGCTCAATGGGGAAACGACCCGTCATGGAAAACAACCTTTGTGTCGGTGGGATTGGAAAACCACGCTAGCGTAAGGGCAAAGTCAGCCCGATTCCAATGGTTTATTTGCGATCAACCGTTCGATAAAAACGAATGGTGGAATAGTTGATATACGATCTGGCTATGGAACTGAGACAACTGCGCTACTTTCTGGACATTGCCGAGACCGAGCACCTGACGCAATCGGCGCAGAACCTGTTCGTGACGCAATCTACGCTGTCGCACGGGCTGCGCCAGCTGGAGCAGGAGCTGGAAGTGGACTTGTTCGACCGCTTAGGTCGGGGCTTGAAACTGTCGCAGGCGGGGGCAGAATTCCGCGCCTACGCGCTGCGGGCACTCAAAGAGCTGGAAGCGGGCCGCATGGCACTGACCGACCTCAACGGCCTGCAGTCGGGCCGCCTGACGGTGGGCGCGTTCCCGACCTTCCTCAACACGGTGGTGCCGGCCACGGTGGTGGCCTTCAACGCCAGCTACCCCAAGGTGGCGGTGGAGGTGCGCGCGCTGCGCGCGGGGGCGATCGAGGAACAGCTGCTGCGCGGCGAGCTGGACCTGGGCATTGCGTTCCACCCCACCACGCACCAGGACATTGAAACCGAGCTGCTGTTCAACGAACGGCTGATGCTGGTGGTGAATGCGCGCCACCCGCTGGCGCTGCACCACAGCCTGCCGCTGGCGGCGCTGGCACAGACGCCGCTGGCGCTGCTGTCGCGCCACTTTGCCACGCGGCGCCAGATCGACGACAGCCTGCGCCAGGCCGGGGTGACGCCGCCGGTGCGGGTGGAGATGGAGTCGGTGGAGGCGATGATTGGCGTGTGCCGCTGCGGCCACGCGCTGGCCAGCATCGTACCCGAGCGCGCGGCGCGGCTGGCGCCAGACCTGCACGCCATCGCCTTGACCGAACCCGAGATGGTGCGCCACGCCGGGCTGCTGTGGCGCCGGGGCGTGTCGCACAGCGTGGCGGTGCGCGAGTTTGCGGCACAGTTGCGCACCGTGCAGCAACAAACCGCCGATGCGCTGATGATGACGCGCGCCCCGCTGACGCATCCCATCGGGCCAGGGTCGGCGGCCCGATGAAGCAATAGCAGGGTTACAGGCCGGCCCAGAAGGTGGTCAACAGGGCGGCAAAGGCCTCGGGCTGTTCCACCGCGCTCAGGTGGGCAGCGTCCAGGCTCACCAGCTGGGCGCCGGGAATGCGCTCGGCAATCGCCTGCGACATGGCGGGCGGCGTGGCTTCGTCGCGGCTGCCAGCAATCACCAGCGTCGGGCAGGTGATGCGGGCGTTGCCAGCGTCCAGCTCGATCTTGGCCACGGCATCGCACGCGGCGGCGTAGGGCACGGGCGCGGTGGCTTCGAGCACCGCACGCAGCGCCGCCACCTTGGCCGCACTGCCCTGAGGCTGATCGGCGCGGAATTCGGGCGTGAACCAGCGTTGCATGGCGCCGTCGGCAATGGGGGCCACGCCGTTGGCCAGTACGGTGTCGATGCGGGCCTGCCACATGGTACGGGCTGTGTCGTCGTAGTGGCTGGCGGAGTTGGCAATGGTGAGGCTGCGCACCAGTTCAGGGTGGCGTGCGCCCAGCGCCTGCGCCGTCATGCCGCCCATCGACAGGCCCACAAAATGCACCGGCTGGCCACCGGCGTGGGCGCGGATGAACGCGGCGGCGTCGTCGGCCAGGTCGTCCATGCTGCAGGCGCCGTCGGTGGCGGGGCTGCGGCCGTGGCCGCGGTGGTCGTAGCGCAGCACGGTGTAGCGGTCTTGCAGCGCGGCGGCCACGCCGTCCCACATCGTCAGATCACAGCCCAGCGCATGGCTGAGCACCACCACCGGGCCCTGGCCCTGGCCCTGCTGCACAAAATTGAGTTGCGGCATAACTGCTTGTCCTGTTCAAAACACAAAAGGGGGCGGCGCGGGCTTCACTCCAGCACCAGAAAGTACTTGCTCTGGAACACGAAGGCGTCCTCGTTCTGCACCTGTTGCGCGCTGGTGCCCACCTGGTAGCTCACCAGGCCGTCCTCGGCCTTGAGCACCTGCACCGTTTGCTGGCCGCTGGAATCGGTCCAGACCTGGCCGGGGGCCAGGCGCGAGGTTGGCAGAAAACGGCCCTGCAGCACCGAGCGGTTGTTGAGTTGGCTGACACGTAACATGGTTCGACACAGTTCCTTGGCTTGCGCCGGTGCCCCACCGGGCCCGGCAGCGGCATAGTCTAATGGAACCGTGTGGCAACGGCGCCACACTTACCGGCGGCTGACACGCACGGGCCCACACCAGCGCCCTGGCGCCGCCCGCTAAACTGTGCCCATGAACACCACCTCTGCCCCCACCTCCGCCGCCCCCATGGACAACCAGGACTTCGACGCCCTGGACGCCATCCTGGAAGACCTGCGCACCCGCATCGACGAAGTCCCGCAATGGGAGTTCTGCGAAGGCGCGATGGCCGCCCTGGCCTGCTGCCGTCGCGCCATTCCGTTTGACGAGTACATGGGCGCCTTGCTCAGCGACGACGACAGCGGCACCTTTGGCCCGCACCTGTTTGCCGATGCGGCGCAGCACGAACAGTTCATCACGCTGTGGACACGGCGCTGGAACGAGGTGGTGGACGCCCTGGCCAGCCCGGTCGAAAGCCTGGAGGACGAGCGCGCCTACGCCCCCGAGGTGATGGACGTGCGCGGTGCCGTGGCCAGCCTCAGCGACGAGGAACGCGCCGAGATGCTGGCCGAACTCGACGGCGAGGCCCTGCCCGCCTTTGCCCAGGTGTGGGCGCTGGGCTTCATGTACGTGGTCGAGACCTGGCCCGAGGAATGGGCAGCCCCGCGCGACAAGGACGCCGCACGCGACCTGGAAGACGCGCTGGACCGCATCGTCGCCATCACCGAGGACGACGAGGACGAGCCCACGCTCAACCTGTTTGGCGACGAAGGCCCGGCCAGCATCAGCCAGGCGCGCGTCAACGCCTATGGCGACGCCATCTGGGCCGTGTACGACCTGTACGACCTGTGGCACAGCATCGGCCCGCGCGTGGAGACCGTGCGCAAGGCCGCCGAACCAGGCCGCAACGACCCGTGCTGGTGCGGCAGCGGCAAGAAGTACAAGAAGTGCCACGGCATGACCTGAGCGCAGCCGCCCGCACCACGCGCTTCAGTCCATCAGCAGGGCTTGCGGGTCGTCGCTCTCCAGCACGGTCTGCACCCAGGCCTGCAGCTTGCGGGTGTCGGCGCGCAGCACCTGCTGCTTGACAGCCAGGATCTGCGACGGGTGCATGGAAAAGCTGCGCAGCCCCATGCCCAGCAGCAGGCGCGTCATGGCGGGGTCGCCCGCCATTTCGCCGCACACGCTCACGCTCTTGCCCTGGGCGCGCGCTTCGGCAATCACGCTGGCCACCAGGTGCAGGATGGCCGGATGCAGCGGGTCGTACAGGTGGGCCACGCTCTCGTCCACGCGGTCGATCGCCAGCGTGTACTGGATCAGGTCGTTGGTGCCGATCGACAAAAAGTCGAAGTGGCGCAGGAACATGCGCACGCACAACGCCGCCGCAGGCACCTCGATCATCGCGCCCAGGCGCACACTGCCATAGACCTCGGCGCGCTCATCGAGCTGCGCGCGCGCGCGCGCCAGCAGCGCCACCACCTGCCGGATCTCGCTGGCGTGCGCCACCATCGGCAGCAGCAGGTTGATCTTGCCGTAGGCCGCCGCGCGCAGCACCGCGCGCAGCTGGGTCAGGAACATCGCGGGCTCCGACAGGCTCCAGCGGATGGCGCGCAGCCCCAGCGCCGGGTTGAGGTGGTCGTCGCGCGTGTGGCGCTCCAGCGGCTTGTCGGCGCCCACGTCCACGGTGCGGATGGTGACGGGCAGGCCCTGCATGCCTTCCACCGCGCGGCGGTAGGCGTCAAACTGCTCGTCCTCGCCGGGCAACTGGCCATCGCGCCCCATGAACAAAAATTCGGTGCGGAACAGCCCCACCCCCACCGCGCCCACCGCCAGCGCGGCCTGCGTGTCCTGCGGCTGCTCGATGTTGGCCAGCAGCTCGATGCGCTCGCCGTCCAGCGTCACCGCCGGCGTGTTCTTGATGCGCGACAGGCGCTCGCGCTCCACCTCGCCCTGGCGCTGCTTGAACTGGTATTCGGCCAGCACGATCGGCGACGGATCAACAATCACCACGCCCGCATCGCCGTCGATGATGACCCAGTCGTCCTGCTGCACCAGCGTGCTGGCGGTGCGCGCACCCACCACCGCCGGAATGTCCATGCTGCGCGCCACGATGGCGGTGTGGCTGGTCTTGCCGCCCACGTCGGTCACAAAACCGGCAAACACGCTTTGCTTGAACTGCAGCATGTCGGCGGGCGAGAGGTCATGCGCGATCAGCACCAGCGGCCCGTCGGTCTGGGGCTCGGCGGACGGCACGGTGCTGTCTTGGCCGTCGGCCACCTGCAGCGGCGACGCCGCCCCGCGCAGCTGGCGCAGCAGGCGCTCCACCACCTGCTCCAGGTCGGCCTTGCGCTCGCGCAGGTAAGGGTCTTCCATCTCGTCGAACTGACGCGCCACCGTCTCCAGCTGCGAGGTCAGCGCCCACTCGGCGTTGTAGTGGCGCTCCACCACCCAGTGCTTGACGCCCGCCTCCAGCTGCTCGTCCTGCAGCAGCATGCGGTGCACGTCCAGCAGCGCCGACAGCTCGTGGTGCGCGTCCTTGGCCGCCAGCTCCTGCAAGCCCTGCTGCACCCGGCCCAGCTCGGCCACCACCGCGTCACGCGCCAGGCGCAGGCGCTCGATTTCGGCCACCACCTGCTCGGGCGCCACAAAGTAGTGCGCCACGTCCATGCGGCTCGACGCCACCAGCACCGCGCGCCCGATGGCGATGCCGCGCGACACCGCCTGACCATGCAGCGAGAACGTCACTGGCCCTCTCCAAACTTGTCGTGGATCAGCGCCAGCAGCGCGTCCATCGCTTCTTGCTCGCCGGCGCCGTTGGTCTCCACCTCCACCTCGGCGCCCAGGCCGGCGGCCAGCATCATCACGCCCATGATGCTCTTGGCGTTGATGCGCCGCCCGTTGCGGCTGAGCCAGACCTCGCAGCCAAAGCTGCCAGCCAGCTTGCTCAGCTTGGCCGATGCGCGGGCGTGCAAGCCCAGTTTGTTGCTGATGGTGACGGTGTTCTTGATCACGAATGCTCCTAAATATAAATCTTGTTTTGATGCCGACTTGAATTCTTTGGTTCAGCTGTCGGGCGGCACGGTGGCCACCGACATCACGCCCTGGGTGGCACCCTGCAGCGCACGCGCCACCAGCTCGTCCAGCGGCTCGTGGCGGTAGCACGTGGCGCGCAGCAGCATGGGCAGGTTCACGCCGGTCAGCAGGCGCGAATGCACGCCATCGACCAGCTGGCTGGCCACGTTGCACGGCGTGGCGCCAAACACATCGGCCAGCACCAGCGTGCCGGGCGTACCCAGGCTGGCCTGCGCGCTGCGCGCGTGCTGCAACGTGGTCTCGGGCGCCTCGTCGGCGGGCACGTCCAGCGCCTGCACACACGCCGCCGCGTCCGGAAACACGTGCAGCAGCCCCAGACGCAATGCGGAGGCCAAGGGAGCGTGTGCAATGATGAGGATGCCGTTCATGGGGCCGGATTATCGGTCTTGAGCGCACAGTAACCGGCGTAGCACAGCACGCAGGCCAGCGCGTACAGGCCCATCGCCCCTTGCATGGCCTGCGGCTCGGCCCAGCCCAGGGCCACCAAGGCGTCGATCAGCAACCCCAACCCCCACTGCACCGCAAACACGCCACAGAAAATCACCAGGTTGTACGCCGACAACGCCCGCCCCGCCATGTGCGCCGGAAACGCCAGCGCCACCGACGGCTGCGCCAGCGAGCCAAACGTGCAGCAGACACAAAACAGCGCCCACGCCAGCCCGCCCGCCTGCGGCCCCAGCGCCACATTGGCCAGCAACACCAGCAGGCCCAGCGGCATGCCCCAGGTGATGAGACGCTCGGCGCTCCAGCCACGCTGCGCCAGACGCGGGTTGACCAGCCCCCAGAGCCAGAACGCCACCAGCATCGCCACGTTGATGCCAAACAGCCCCTGCGCCGCCTGCGCAGGGGTGTAGCCCGCCACCTTCACCAGCCAGGGCCCGGCCCACAGGGTCTGGATCGCGATCATGCCGCCGTAGTTGATGGCACCGATCAGCGCCATCTTCTGGAAATAGCGGTGGCGCCAGATATCGCCATAACCCTGCGCGCCGGCGGGTTCTGGCGTGGTGCTGGCAGGCGCCACCACCGGCCATGCCGGCACGCGCCAGGCCAGCACCAGCACCACCAGCACCAACGCAATCGCCAAACCCCAGAACACCCCGCGCCAGCCCCACAGCGGCAACAGCCACTGCACCGGCAGCGTGGCCGCCACCATGCCCAGGGCCCCCACCATCAGCATCCACGAATTGGCGCGCAGGCGCACATGCGGCAGCAGCCAGCGCCGGTAGCCCGTCAGCGGCGCCATCAGGCACGCGCCCAGCCCGGCCCCGATCAGCACCCGCGCCAGCAGCAGGCCGTAAAAGCCCTCGGCGGTGGCAAAAGCCACGCAACCCAGTACCGCCACCGACAAGAACAGCGTGATCACCCGCTTGGGGCCGTAGCGATCCAGCCAGCGCCCCATGGGCAGCTGCACCGCCGAGAAGCCCACAAAATAGCCACTGGCCAGCAAGCCCAAATCGCGCGCCTGCAACTGCCACTCGGCGCTCAGCACCGGCGCCAGCGTGGCGGTGATGGCGCGCAGCAGCGTCGAGATGAAATACGCGGCGGCAAACGCCAAACACACCCAGACCGCGGTGCGGCTGGGCAAGACATCGGGGGAAGCGGGTGGATTCATGGCGCTCTCAGCCCACAGCGGGCAACAGGGGTATGATTTTGCCCTTCTGCCCCCTTGTTGTTTTTTCTGCGCCCGTTGGGGCCGCGTTTTTTACCCTCAAATCGCCATGCAACTGACACGCCGCCGCTGCCACGCCGCCTTGCTGGCCTGGGCCGCCGCCGCCAGCCTGGGCCTGGGTGGCTGCAGCAGCAACCAGATGCCCGACTCGCGCTTCCTGCTGCTCGACGGCAGCAGCCTCACCAGCGCCGACCTCAAGGGCAAGGTGACGCTGGTCAACTTCTGGGCCACCACCTGCGTCTCGTGCGTGCAGGAGATGCCCGCGCTGGTGCAAACCTACCAGAAGTACCAGGCGCGCGGCTTCGAGACCGTGGCCGTGGCCATGCACTACGACCCGCCGCAGTGGGTGCTCAACTTTGCCACCAGCCGCCAGCTGCCGTTCAAAGTCGCCATCGACAACACCGGCGCACTGGCGCAAGGCTGGGGCGACGTCAAGCTCACCCCCACCACCTTCCTGGTGGACCGCCAAGGCAACATCGTCAAGCGCTTTGTGGGCGAACCCGACTTTGCCGCCCTGCACCAGCTCATCGAGCAACTGCTGGCCCAGGACGGCCCCGGCAGCGCCTGAGGCCAGGCACACACTACGCCATCACTCGCGGTAGGCGTCGTGGCAGGCCTTGCAGGTGGCGGCGGTCTCGCCAAACGCCTTCTTCACCGCGTCCAGGTTGCCGGTCTTGGTAGCCTCATGCAGCGCCGCAGCGGCCAGCACCATCTTGTCGCCACCGGCCTTGACCTTGGTCATCTCGGTCCACAGCTCGGGCTTGGTACGGCTCTTGACGTCCTTGGACTCGGGCGTGAAACCGGCCATGGGCAGCTTGCTCATCATCATCACGATCTCGGCGTTCTGCTGCGCCGCCTTGGCATCGAACGGCACCTTGCCGCTGGTCATGGCACCAATGCGGCTGAAATGCGTGCCCAGCACGCTGAACGCCGACTGGCGGTACTTCACCGCATCGGCCGGTTTCTGGAACTGGGCTTGCGCGCCCCCGGCGGCCAGCAACGCACCGGCCAACAACACCGCATGACGGATCTTCATAATCTACCTCACAGACAACTGGTTCAAGACACAACATGCACGCCCCATGCGCGCATACTGGATAGTGTATGCTTTCCCGCATATCGTCTGGCCCAAAAAGGAGTGTCGTATGCACCGAGTTCGAGTCTGGGATCTGCCCACCCGCCTGTTCCACTGGGCGCTGGTGCTGTGCGTGGCGGGGCTGGTCGTCAGTGGCAACCTGGGCGGCAACTGGATGGAATGGCACCTGCGGCTGGGCTACGCCGCGCTGGTGCTGCTGCTGTTTCGGCTGCTGTGGGGCGTGGTGGGCGGGCGCTGGTCGCGCTTTGCCAGCTTTGTGTATTCGCCGCTGAGTGTGTGGCGCCACCTGCGCGGCCAGGGCGACCCACTGCACCACGTCGGCCACAACCCGCTGGGCGCGTTCTCGGTGTGGGCCATGCTGGCGGTGCTGCTGGTGCAGGTGGGCACCGGCCTGGTCAGCGACGACGAGATCGCCTTCTTCGGCCCGCTGGTGCGTTTCGTGTCGTACGACACCGCCATGGCGGCCACGCAGTACCACAAGGGCTGGGGCAAACTGGCGCTGCTGGGCCTGATAGTGCTGCACGTGCTGGCGCTGCTGTTCTACCACTGGGTCAAGCGCGAACGGCTGGTGGCGGCCATGGTGTCGGGCGACAAGCAACTGCCCCACCCCGCCCCCAGTGCGGCCGATGGCCCGCGCGAGCGCCTGCTGGCCCTGGTGCTGCTGGGCCTCAGCAGTGCGGTGGTGTGGTGGGTGGTGCGCCTGGGCACTGTCGTATAGTGTCGGCATGGACGACACGCCCGCCCTCCAGATCGACATCCGCAACGTGGACAGTGGCCCCGGGCTGCTGTGGCTGCGGGAACTGTTCCTCGACTACCAGCGCGACATCGGCATCGACCTGGGCTACCAGGGCTTTGCCGAGGAGCTGGCCACCCTGCCCGGCGAGTACCGCCCGCCAGCGGGGGCCCTGTTGCTGGCGCTGGTGGATGGTGAACCTGCAGGCTGCTGCGCCCTGCGGCCGCTGCCCAACAGCGACCACCCCGACGCCTGCGAGATGAAACGCCTGTTCGTGCGGCCCGCCCTCCGCAGGCTGGGGCTGGGACGGCAACTGGTGGAACAGACCCTGCTATGCGCCCAGCAAGCGGGCTACCGCCACCTGCTGCTCGACACCCTGACCGACATGGAGGCCGCGCGCGCCCTGTACGAGGAACTGGGCTTCGAGGAAATCGCCCCTTACTACCACAACCCACTGCCGGGCGCGCACTACCTGCGCGTCACGCTCTGACGCACGGCAACGGCCTCACGCCGCTCAGGCGGCCTTGGCCTGAGCCAGCATCGTGCTGGCGTCGCTGACCTCGAACTTGCCGGGGCCTTCCACGTTCAGCGTGGCCACCACACCGTTCTTCACCAGCATGGAATAGCGGTTGCTGCGCAGGCCCAGACCCTTGCCAGTCAGGTCCAGCGTCAGGCCGGTGGCCTGGGTGAACACCGCATCGCCATCGGCCAGCATGCGCACCTTGCCCGCCGCTTGCAGCTCGCGGCCCCAGGCGCCCATCACGAACGCGTCGTTGACGCTGACGCACCAGATCTCGTCCACGCCGGCGGCTTTCAACGCGTCATGCTGCGCGATGTAGCCCGGCACGTGCTGGGCCGAGCAGGTCGGGGTGAAAGCACCCGGCAGGGCAAACAGGGCAATCGTCTTGCCCGCGCTGGCCTGCGCCACGTCCACCGGGTTCGGGCCCAGGCTGCAGCCATTGCCCTCGACCTCATTGAACTCCATCAGGGTCACGGCCGGCAGTTTGTCACCAACTTGAATCATCGCTTACTCCATCGAAAAGGGCCGACCAGCGGCCCACCACACAATCCGGCACGCGCGGCACAAGGCCGCGCGGTACAGGCGAAAAAAAACGACCGAAGTATCGGTCGTTTTTTTGGTTCGTGCCCAAGGGGCCCGGAACAGGCTTACACCAGACCGGCCTTTTGCACCAAGCGGGTAGCAACCCAGTTCTTGGTCTTGGACAGCGGACGGCTTTCGGTGATCTCGATCACGTCGCCCAGCTTGTACTCACCGTTCTCATCGTGAGCGTGGTACTTGCTCGACTTGGTCACGATCTTGCCGTACAGCTCATGCTTCACGGCACGTTCCACCAGCACGGTCACGGTCTTGGCACGCTTGTCGCTCACCACTTTACCGATCAGGGTGCGCTTGAGGGATGTCTTGGCTTCCGTCATGGTCACTCCTTATTGGCCAGCGGCTTGCTTTTCAGCAAGGATGGTCTTCGCACGGGCGATGGCACGGCGGGTGCTGCGCAGCGTGGCGAGGTTGGACAGTTGTTGCGTGGCTTTTTGCATGCGCAGGTTGAAGTGGGCCTTTTGCAGGGCTTTCACTTCGGCTTGCAGGCCGGCAACGTCTTTTTGGCGCAGTTCAGCAGCTTTCATCTTGTGTTCTCCTGAATCACTGGCCCAGCATGCGGGTCACAAAAGTGGTGCGCAGGGGCAGCTTGGCTGCCGCGAGCGTAAAGGCTTCGCGAGCCAGTTGCTCAGGCACGCCCACGATTTCGTACAGCACCTTGCCGGGCTGGATCTCAGCCACGTAGTACTCCACGCCACCCTTACCGTTGCCCATACGGACTTCGGCGGGCTTCTTGGAAATCGGCTTGTCGGGGAACACGCGAATCCAGATACGGCCGCCACGCTTGACGTGACGGGAAATCGCACGGCGTGCGGATTCGATCTGGCGTGCCGTCAGACGGCCACGGTCGGTGGACTTCAGGCCGAAATCGCCAAAGGCCACGGTATTGCCAGTGGTGGCAATACCGGTGTTGCGGCCTTTTTGCTCTTTACGGTATTTACGGCGAGCAGGTTGCAACATGGTTTATTTCTCCTTAGGCCTGGGGCTTGTCGCTGCCATCGGCCGGGGCGGCATTGCTGCCAGCGCCACGGCGGGGGCCACCACGACCCGGGCGGTCGTTGCGGGCACCGTCACGGCGCGGACCGCGCGGGCGGCGCTCGTCGTCCGGACGCGGGGTGCTGTCCAGCGACGGGGCGTCGTTGCGACCCAGCGTGTCGCCCTTGTACACCCACACCTTGACACCGATGATGCCGTAGGTGGTCTTGGCTTCGGACGTGCCGTAGTCGATGTCGGCGCGCAGGGTGTGCAGCGGCACACGGCCTTCGCGGTACCACTCGGTACGTGCGATTTCGATGCCGTTCAGACGACCCGACGACATGATCTTGATGCCCTGGGCACCCAGGCGCATGGCGTTCTGCATCGCGCGCTTCATGGCGCGACGGAACATGATGCGCTTTTCGAGCTGCTGGGTGATCGAATCGGCGATCAGCTTGGCATCGACTTCGGGCTTGCGCACTTCTTCGATGTTCACAGCGACCGGCACACCCAGTTGAGCGGCCAGATCTTTCTTCAGCTTCTCGATGTCTTCGCCCTTCTTGCCGATCACCACGCCCGGACGTGCCGAGTAGATGGTGATGCGGGCATTCTTGGCGGGACGCTCGATGACCACGCGGGCCACCGAAGCGTTCTTGAGCTTGGCCTTGAGGTACTCGCGCACCTTGATGTCTTCGGCCAGCATGCCCGCGAAGTCACGGTTGCTGGCGTACCAACGGCTGGACCAGTTGCGGCTGACCGCCAGGCGGAAGCCGGTAGGATGGATTTTCTGTCCCATAGTCTTCCTTCAGGCTCAGTTGCCAACCGTCACGTAAATGTGACAGGTGGGTTTGCTGATGCGGTTGCCGCGGCCCTTGGCGCGTGCGGTGAAACGCTTGAGCGTGGTGCCTTGCTCGACGTAGATGGTCTTGACCTTCAGTTCGTCGATGTCGGCACCGTCATTGTGTTCGGCGTTGGCGATGGCGGAGAGCAAAGCCTTCTTGACGATGCCAGCAGCTTTTTTCTGCGTGAACGTCAGGATGTTCAGGGCTTGACCTACCTGCTTGCCGCGAATCAGGTCGGCCACCAGACGGCCCTTGTCGACCGACAGGCGAACGCCGCGAACGATAGCGCGTGTTTCCATGGTGTGTCCTTACTTCTTGGCTTTTTTATCGCCGGGGTGGCCTTTGAACGTGCGGGTCAGCGAGAACTCACCCAGCTTGTGACCCACCATTTGGTCGGTGATGTACACAGGCACGTGCTGCTTGCCGTTGTGCACGGCAATGGTCAGACCGATGAAGTCGGGCAGGATCATGGAGCGACGCGACCAGGTCTTGACCGGCTTTTTGTCCTTGGTGGCGACGGCTTTTTCAACCTTGGCCAGCAGGTGGTGGTCAACGAAGGGACCTTTTTTCAGAGAACGAGTCATTTATGCGGCCCCTTACTTCTTGCGACGCGACACGATCATGTTCTGCGTGCGGCGGTTGTTGCGGGTACGGTAACCCTTGGTCAGGTTGCCCCACGGATCGACCGGCGGCATACCGGTACCGGTACGGCCTTCACCACCACCGTGCGGGTGGTCGATCGGGTTCATCGCCACACCGCGAACGGTCGGGCGGATACCCATGTGACGCTTGACACCGGCCTTGCCCAACTGGCGCAGGCTGTGCTCGGTGTTGGAGACCTCGCCAATGGTGGCGCGGCAGTCCACGTGCACCTTGCGCACTTCGCCGGAACGCATACGCACCTGGGCGTAGATGCCTTCACGGGCCAGCAGCACAGCGGAGGCGCCGGCGGAACGGGCGATTTGCGCGCCCTTGCCGATTTGCAGCTCGATGCAGTGGATGGTGGAACCGACCGGAATGTTGCGAATCGGCAGGGTGTTGCCCACGCGGATCGGGGACTCCGAGCCGCTCAGCAGGGTCGCGCCCACTTCAACGCCACGCGGGGCGATGATGTAGCGGCGCTCGCCGTCGGCGTAGCACAGCAGCGCGATGTGCGCGGTGCGGTTCGGGTCGTATTCCAGACGCTCGACCTTGGCCGGGATGCCGTCCTTGTTGCGACGGAAATCGATCACGCGGTAGTGGTGCTTGTTGCCACCGCCCTTGTGACGTACCGTGATGTGACCGTTGTTGTTGCGGCCAGCCTTCTGGAACTGCGGCTCCAGCAGCGGCGCGTAACCGGCACCCTTGTGCAGGGTTTCACGGGTCACTTTGACCATGCCACGACGACCCGGGGTCGTCGGCTTCATCTTGATAACTGCCATGATTAGACGGCCTCCCCACCGAAGCTGAGTTCCTGACCCTGCTGCAGCGTCACATAGGCTTTGCGCACGTGGTCACGACGGCCCACGGTCTTGCCAAAACGCTTGGCCTTGCCCTTTTGGTTCAGGACGTTGACCGCTGCAACCTTGACGTTGAACAGCAGTTCCACGGCGGCCTTGATTTCAGGCTTGGTGGCGTCTTGCAGCACCTTGAACAGCATGGTGTTGTTCTTTTCGGCGGCCAGGGTGCCCTTTTCGGACACGATGGGAGCCACCAACACCTGCATCAGACGACCTTCGTCAAACTGGACGTTGCTCATGCGAACATCTCCTTGAGTTTGTCGATGGCACCCTTGGTGACGATCACTTTCTTGTAGTGAACCAGCGACAGCGGATCGGCGTAACGCGGCTCAACCACCAGCACGTGCGGCAGGTTGCGCGAAGCCAGGTACAGGTTTTCGTCGATCTGGTCGGCGATCACGAGCACGGATTGCAGGTTCATGGCCTTGAACTTGGCGGCCAGCAGCTTGGTCTTGGGGGCTTCCACGGTCAGGGAATCCACCACGGCCAGACGGCCTTCACGAACCAGTTGCGAGAAGATGGAGGCCATGCCGGCGCGGTACATCTTCTTGTTCAGCTTTTGGCTGAAGTTTTCGTCCGGGCTGTTCGGGAAAATCCGACCGCCCCCACGCCACAGCGGGGAAGACGTCATACCGGCACGGGCGTTGCCGGTGCCTTTTTGCTTGAACGGCTTCTTGGTGCTGTGCTTGACCATTTCGCGGTCTTTTTGGGCACGGGTACCTTGACGCGCGTTGGCCTGGTAAGCCACCACCAGCTGGTGGATCAGCGATTCGTTGTAGTCGCGACCAAAGATGGTCTCGGGCACTTCCAGCTGGGAAGTGGCTTGACCTTGGTCGTTCAGGAGTTCAACTTGCATCAGTTAGCTCCTTTGCTGGCAGCTTTGACGGCGGGACGCACGGTGACAAAGCCACCCTTGGAGCCCGGAACGGCACCCTTGATCAGCAGCAGCTGACGGGCTTCATCGACACGCACCACATCCAGGTTCTGGGTGGTGACGGTCTCGGCGCCCATGTGGCCGGTCATCTTCTTGCCCGGGAACACGCGGCCCGGATCCTGCGCCATCGAGATGGAACCCGGCACGTTGTGCGAACGGCTGTTACCGTGCGAAGCGCGCTGGGAAGCAAAGTTGTGACGCTTGATGGTGCCGGCAAAGCCTTTACCGATGGAGGTGCCTTGCACGTCCACTTTTTGACCGGCTGCGAACAGCTCGGTCACGGGCAGCACCGAACCGGCGGCAAACTTGCCAGCCACTTCGGCGGTGACGCGGAATTCTTGCAGGATTTCACCGGCTTCGACGCCAGCCTTGGCCAGGTGACCAGCTTCGGGCTTGGTCACGCGCGAGGCACGACGCTTGCCAAAGGTCACTTGCAGGGCATCGTAACCGTCGTTGGCCTGGGTTTTGACTTGTGCCACGCGGTTGTTCGACACATCGACCACCGTGACAGGCACTGCGTCCCCGTCATCGGTGAACAGACGCATCATGCCCACCTTGCGGCCCAACAACCCGAGGGAGTTGCTCAGACTCATTGTTTTCTCCGTTCCCGACTTCAATTGGCCGGGGCTGATTGCCTGCACCTTGCGCAACACAAGACACGAGGCGGGTTAAAGACACTGGATGCTGCCGCTGGCAAAGCCAGCACAGCATCTGAAGTGCTGAAAAGCCTGCGATTCTACACCGCAGGCTTTGAACATGCAAGCGTTGCCGGTGGCCCGGACGCGCGGCGATGTTATTGCAGCTTGATTTCGACGTCCACGCCAGCCGGCAGGTCGAGCTTCATCAGCGCGTCCACGGTCTTGTCGGTCGGATCCACGATGTCCATCAGGCGCTGGTGGGTGCGGATCTCGAGCTGGTCGCGGCTGGTCTTGTTGACGTGGGGCGAACGCAGGATGTCGAAACGCTTCATGCGGGTCGGCAGGGGCACCGGGCCCTTGACGATGGCGCCGGTGCGCTTGGCGGTGTCAACGATTTCGGCGGCCGAGGCGTCGATCAGCTTGTAATCAAAAGCCTTCAGGCGGATACGGATTTTTTGCTTGTTCATGACTGGTTCCTAAAAGTTCGGGAGAGCGAATGCGCTGAAAAAGAAGCCGACCGGCGCATGCCGGCCGACCACTGTTCAACGGAAATCAGTCAAGAATCTTGGCCACCACGCCGGCGCCGACGGTGCGGCCGCCTTCACGGATGGCGAAACGCAGACCTTCTTCCATGGCGATCGGGGCAATCAGCTTGACGGTGATCGACACGTTGTCGCCCGGCATGACCATTTCCTTGCCTTCGGGCAGCTCGATGGAGCCGGTCACGTCGGTGGTGCGGAAGTAGAACTGCGGACGGTAGTTGTTGAAGAACGGGGTGTGACGGCCGCCTTCGTCCTTGGACAGCACGTACACTTCGCCGGTGAAGTGGGTGTGCGGCTTGATCGAACCGGGCTTGCACAGCACTTGGCCGCGCTGCACGTCTTCGCGCTTGGTGCCGCGCAGCAGGATACCGACGTTGTCGCCAGCTTGGCCTTGGTCCAGCAGCTTGCGGAACATTTCCACGCCGGTGCAGGTGGTCTTCTGGGTGTTGGAGATACCGACGATTTCGATTTCTTCACCGACCTTGACGATACCGCGCTCGATACGGCCCGTCACCACGGTACCACGGCCAGAGATGGAGAACACGTCTTCCACGGGCATCAGGAAGGCGCCGTCCACGGCACGCTCAGGGGTGGGGATGTAGGTGTCCAGCGCGTCGGCCAGGGCCATGATGGCTTGCTCGCCCAGCGGGCCGGTGTCGCCGTCCAGGGCCAGACGGGCCGAACCCTTGATGATGGGGGTGTCGTCGCCCGGGAAGTCGTACTTGGACAGCAGCTCGCGCACTTCCATTTCGACCAGTTCCAGCAGCTCTTCGTCGTCCACCAGGTCGGCCTTGTTCAGGAACACGATGATGTAGGGCACGCCCACCTGACGCGACAGCAGGATGTGTTCGCGGGTTTGGGGCATCGGGCCGTCGGCGGCGGAACACACCAGGATCGCGCCGTCCATCTGGGCGGCACCGGTGATCATGTTCTTGACGTAGTCGGCGTGGCCGGGGCAGTCCACGTGGGCGTAGTGGCGGTTGGCCGTTTCGTATTCCACGTGGGCGGTGTTGATGGTGATGCCGCGGGCTTTTTCTTCCGGAGCGGCGTCGATCTGGTCGTAGGCCTTGGCTTCGCCGCCGAATTTCTTGGACAGCACGGTCGCGATTGCAGCGGTCAGGGTGGTCTTGCCGTGGTCGACGTGACCGATGGTGCCGACGTTGACGTGCGGCTTGGTCCGCTCAAACTTTTCTTTTGCCATGATGCAATTCCTTCAAAAAAGAACAAGGCCCGTGTGGGGGTTTAAGGTCTGCACTGCACTGCGGGATCGTCTCGCACGGGCACAAGGCGGCGTGCAGTCGCAGACCGGGAATTTAACCGAAGCCGGTGACGGCTCCGGTGGGCTGGGGTTTACTTGGCGCGGGCGGCCATGATGGCTTCTTGCACGTTGCGCGGGGCTTCCGAGTAGTGCTTGAATTCCATGGTGTAGGTGGCGCGACCTTGGGTGGCCGAACGCAGCGCGGTGGAGTAGCCGAACATTTCGGACAGCGGCACTTCGGCCTTGATGGCCTTGCCACCGCCAACCATGTCGTCCATGCCCTGCACCATGCCGCGGCGGCTCGACAAGTCGCCCATCACGGTACCGGCGTAGTCTTCTGGCGTTTCCACTTCCACGGCCATCATAGGTTCCAGAATGACCGGCTGGGCCTTCTTGCAACCTTCCTTGAAGCCGAAGATGGCGGCCATCTTGAACGCCAGTTCGTTCGAGTCCACATCGTGGTACGAACCGAAGTGCAGCGTGACCTTGACGTCCACCACCGGGTAACCGGCCAGCACGCCTTGGCCCAGAGCTTCCTGGATGCCCTTTTCCACCGCCGGGATGAATTCGCGCGGCACCACACCGCCCTTGATCGCGTCCACGAATTCGAAGCCCTTGCCGGCCTCTTGCGGTTCGATCTTGAGCACGACGTGACCGTACTGGCCCTTGCCACCGGACTGGCGCACGAACTTGCCTTCGGCTTCGTTCACGGTGCCACGGATGGTTTCGCGGTAGGCCACTTGCGGCTTGCCGACGTTGGCTTCCACACCGAATTCGCGCTTCATGCGGTCCACGATGATGTCCAGGTGCAGCTCGCCCATGCCAGCGATGATGGTCTGACCGGATTCTTCGTCGGTGCGCACGCGGAAGGACGGATCTTCGGCGGCCAGGCGGTTGAGGGCGATGCCCATCTTTTCCTGGTCGGTCTTGGTCTTGGGCTCGACGGCCTGGGCAATCACCGGCTCCGGGAACACCATCTTTTCCAGCGCGATGATGGCGGACGGGTCGCACAGGGTTTCACCGGTGGTGACGTCCTTCAGGCCCACGCAGGCGGCGATGTCGCCGGCGCGGATTTCTTCAACTTCCTGGCGGTTGTTGGCGTGCATCTGCACGATACGGCCAATGCGCTCCTTCTTGCCCTTGACGGCGTTGTACACGGTGTCGCCCTTCTTGAGGACGCCGGAGTACACGCGCACGAAGGTCAGCTGGCCCACGAACGGGTCGGTCATCAGCTTGAACGCCAGCGCGGACAGCTTTTCCTCGTCGTCGGCCTTGCGGCTGGTCGGCTCTTCGTTTTCGTCGGTGCCACCGACCGGGGGGATGTCCACCGGGGAAGGCAGCAGTTCAATCACGGCGTCGAGCATGCGCTGCACGCCCTTGTTCTTGAACGCGGTGCCGCACAGCATGGGCTGGATTTCGGTCGCCAGGGTGCGCGCACGCAGACCGGCGGTGATTTCCTCTTCGGTCAGCTCTTCGCCACCGAGGTACTTGTCCATCAGCTCTTCGCTCGATTCGGCGGCGGCTTCGACCATCTTCTCGCGCCATTCCTTGGCCAGCTCCAGCAGCTCGGCCGGAATTTCCTCGTAGCTGAACTTCATGCCCTGGGAGGCTTCATCCCAAATGATGGCCTTCATCTTGCGCAGATCCACCACGCCCTTGAAGTTTTCCTCGGCACCGATCGGGATCACGATCGGCACGGGGTTGCCCTTCAGGCGGGTCTTGATCTGGTCCACGACCTTGAAGAAGTTGGCGCCGGTGCGATCCATCTTGTTCACGAAGGCCAGACGCGGCACCTTGTACTTGTTGGCCTGGCGCCACACGGTCTCGGACTGCGGCTGCACGCCACCCACGGCGCAGTACACCATGCAGGCGCCGTCGAGCACGCGCATGGAACGCTCCACCTCGATGGTGAAGTCCACGTGACCGGGGGTGTCGATGATGTTGAAGCGGTGCTCGGGGAAGGTGTTGTCCATCCCTTTCCAGAAGCAGGTGGTGGCGGCCGAGGTGATGGTGATACCACGTTCCTGTTCCTGCTCCATCCAGTCCATGGTGGCAGCGCCGTCGTGCACTTCACCGATCTTGTGGCTCACGCCGGTGTAGAACAGGATGCGTTCGGTGGTGGTGGTCTTGCCGGCGTCGATGTGGGCCGAAATACCGATGTTGCGGTAACGCGCGAGGGGCGTGGTACGTGCCATGAAAATTTCTCCGAAAGATACGGGCAAAGCCCGCCACCCCTTGTGAGAGTGCTGCGGGCCTTGCGGGATGCTATAACAGCGCGGGGCTTAGAAGCGGAAGTGGCTGAACGCCTTGTTGGCGTCGGCCATGCGGTGCACTTCGTCGCGGCGCTTCATGGCGCCGCCACGGCCTTCCGTGGCTTCCAGCAGCTCGTTGGCCAGGCGCAGGGCCATGGACTTCTCGCTGCGCTTGCGGGCAGCGACCTTGATCCAGCGCATGGACAGGGCCAGACGGCGCACCGGGCGCACTTCGACCGGCACCTGGTAGTTGGCGCCACCGACGCGGCGGGACTTGACTTCCACCAGCGGCTTGACGTTGTTGATGGCGGTGGTGAAGAGTTCCAGCGGATCCTTGCCGGTCTTCTTTTCCATTTGTTCCAGGGCACCGTAGATGATGCGCTCTGCAACCGCCTTTTTGCCGCCTTCCATGATCACGTTCATGAATTTGGACAGCTCGACATTGCCGAACTTGGGATCCGGCAGAATTTCACGTTTAGGGACTTCGCGACGACGTGGCATGTTTGACCTCTGTTGCTTCAGTTGGCACCGGCTTGGCGGCACCGCGAGAGCTATTCCCAACTCTCACTTACTCGACCCGTGCGCACACAGCGTGCACATTGAGGGTCATTGCGCTGCCTGAACCGCGCCACGCGGCCAACAGCACCGAATTCTTGACACCCGAAGGGGCCAGGCTTACTTGGCCTTGGGCTTCTTGGCGCCGTACTTGGAGCGCGACTGCTTGCGGTCTTTGACGCCTTGCAGGTCGAGCGAACCGCGCACGATGTGGTAACGCACACCCGGCAAGTCTTTCACACGGCCGCCGCGCACCAGCACCACGCTGTGCTCTTGCAGGTTGTGGCCTTCACCGCCGATGTAGGAGATGACTTCGAAGCCGTTGGTCAGGCGCACCTTGGCGACTTTACGCAGCGCGGAGTTCGGCTTCTTGGGGGTGGTGGTGTACACACGGGTACACACGCCACGGCGCTGGGGGCAGTTCTCCATCGCGGGAGATTTGGACTTGGTCTTTTCGACCTCCCGCCCCTGACGGACGAGCTGGTTGATGGTTGGCATTGAAACGTCCCTAAACGTTTGAAATTGAAAACGGAAAGCCCTTCGGATGTTTCCGAAAAGCCCTCTAATGTATCACGCCCGATGGGTGCAAGGCAACTGCTTTACTGGATCCACAGGCGCAGCGCGTCCCACAGGCGGCCCACGGGGCCGGCTTCTTCCACGGTTTCAAGCACGAACAGCGGCACTTCTGTCACCACGGCGCCGCTGGCGGTGGTCACGCGCAGGGTGCCCAGGGGTTCGCCCTTTTGCAGCGGGGCGATGAGCGGGTCGGTGCGCAGGACTTCGGTTTTCAGGCGCGCGGCTTCACCCGCTGGCACGCTGACAACCACGCCGTCGGGGCGGCCGAGCTTGGCCTGGCCCGCCTGGCCCTTCCAGACGGTGGGCGTGACCACGGCCTGACCCGGCGCGAACAGGCGCACGGCCTCGTAGGCGGAGTAGCCCCAGTTGAGCAGCTTCTGGCTTTCGGTGGCGCGGGCGTTTTCGTTGGCGGCGCCCAGCATGACGCTGATCAGGCGGCGCTGGCCGGCGGCGTCCTTGCCCAGGGCCGGGAACTGGCGCTTGGCGGTGGCCACCAGGCAGTAGCCGGCGGCGTTGGTGTGGCCAGTCTTGAGGCCATCGACCGTGGGGTCGCGGAACAGCAGCAGGTTGCGGTTGAGCTCGTTGGCCGCTGGCGTGCCGGGGTAGCGGTAACGCTGGATGGCGTAGTAGCCCACGTACTGCGGGAAGTCCTGCATCAGGCGGGTGGCCAGGATGGAGAGGTCGCGCGCGGTGGTGACGTGCCCGGCCTCGGTCAGGCCTTCGGGGTTCTTGTAGTGGGTGTTGCGCATGCCCAGCACTTGCGCCTGCTGGTTCATGAGCTCGACGAAGCGCTCGACGGTGCCGCCCACGCCCTCGGCCAGCGCCACGGTGGCGTCGTTGCCGGACTGCACGATCATGCCCTTGAGCAGGTCTTCGACCGGGACTTGCATCTTGGGGTCGATGAACATGCGCGAGCCGGGCATCTTCCAGGCGCGCTCGCTGACGCTGAAGGTCTGGGCCAGCGTGATTTTCTTGGCCTTGAGCGCGTCAAACACCAGGTAGGCCGCCATGAGCTTGGTCAGCGAGGCGGGCTCGACCGGGGTGTCGGCGTCCTTGGCGGCCAGCACCTGGTTGGTGGTGGCATCGAACAGCAGGTAGGCGCGGGCGGCGATTTCGGGCGGCGGCAGGGTTTGCGCGCCCAGCGGCACCAGCGCGGCCAGGCCCAGCGCGGCACCCAGCAGCCAGCGGCGGCCGTGCAACATGACTTCAGACAACAAAGGAAAGGCCCTCACGTTCAGAGATTCGGTTCAAAGGGGAGCTGCCGCCAGGTGGCGCAAGGCCAGGGCCTTGAGCAACGGCAGGCGCCCGTGGAAGAAGTGTTCGACGCCCGGCACCACCGTGACCGGCAGGGCCTGGGGCCGCGCCCAGTCCAGCACCGAGGCCAGGGGCACGGTGTCGTCGTGCTCGCCGTGTACGACCAGGGTGCGGTCGTGGAGTTCCGGCGCCACCGGGGCGACCTGGAAGCGGCTGGTGGCGGTGCCAACGAGGATGATCTTCTCCGGCACGCGCGGGGCGGGCAGAGCCTGCAACTGCGCCAGCGCCTGGCAGATGACGAAGGCGCCGAACGAGAACCCGGCCAGCACCAGCGGGCCGGTGGGAGCCTGGGCTGCGATGACTGCCAGCAGGTCGGTGACCTCGCCCACGCCGTGGTCGTGCTCGCCCTGGCTTTGGCCCACGCCACGGAAGTTGTGGCGCACCGCCGTCCAGCCCGCCTGCACGCAGGCGCGGGTCAGGGTCTGCACCACCTTGTTGTGCAGGGTGCCACCAAACAGCGGGTGCGGATGCGACACCACGGCCACGCCGCCGCCGGCGCGCGGGGTGGCAGGCCGGTCGATAGCGAGTTCCAGCGTACCCGCCGGGCCGGGCATCAGCACGGTTTCGGTGTGGATGTTCATGCGTGCGCTCCCGGTGTCAACGGCCCACGTCGGGCGGGGTGAGCAGGCGCTCGACCACCACACCGTCGCGCAGGTGGGAGGTGACGATCTCGTCGATGTCGCTGTCGTCCACGAAGGTGTACCACACCGCCTCGGGGTAGACCACCGCTACCGGGCCGCCGGCGCAGCGGTCCAGGCAACCGGCCTTGTTGACGCGCACCTTGCCCGGGCCCGCCAGGCCGAGTTCCTTGACCTGGGCCTTGCAGCGCTCAAAGCCTTGCTGGGCGCCCAGCTCGGCGCAGCAGGCCTGGCCGTTGTCGCGCTGGTTGAGGCAGAAAAAGATGTGGCGCTGGTAGTAGGAAGGTGTGGTGTCAGTCATGCGCAGGGATTGTAGTGGGGCCGTGTGGCCGCAGCGCCATGCGCAACCCCGCCCACAGTACCGCAAAGGGCCAGCCCCAGCCCAGCCACTGCGACAGGCCATGGAAGCGGATGAAGCGGTCTTGCTGCCAGCGTTCCAGCGATTGCGCCAGGTAGGCGCTTTCGGGCGCCTGGTTGAGCAGCACCAGCGCCACCGTCAGCGCCAGCAGCATCAGCACGGTGCAGGCGCGGTGCGACCAGCGCAGCGCCACCACGGCCAAAGCACCCAGCAGGCCCAACCCCAGCAGCACCGGTGCCGTGAGCCAGACCCAGGTGCGCAGCGGGCCGTACGTGAGCGCCGCCGACAGCGCCGCCACCCCCACCGCCAGCCCCAGCAGCAGCAGCGCCCACAGCAGGCGCTGCCAAGTGCGGCACAGCAGCGCGTAGCCCAGCAGCAGCGGCGCAGCCAGCGACAGCGCCACCACCACCGCCTCGGCCAGCGGGCTTAGGGGCAGGCTGGGCACGGCCACGGGCACCCAGGCCAGCGCCCACGGCAGGTCTTGCAGGTGCTGCTGCAGGGCCAGCTCCAAGCGCGGCCAGACGTGGCCCACGCCGTAGGGCACCGACGACGGGTACAGCAACGCCCACGGCCACAGCAGCAAGGCCACCAGGCCCGCGCCCGTGTGCGGCACAAACCAGCGCTGGCGGAACTGCGACCACGACCCCAGCAGGCGCCAGCGCCACAGCAGCAGCGCCAGCACTGCGCCGGCCACGCCGCCGCCGCCGTTGAGCAGCACGTCGGCCTGCGAGGGCACGCGCTGCGGCAGGTAGCTCTGCAGCGATTCCAGCAGCAGCGACAGCAGCGCCGGGCCCAGCACGCCCCAGCGCGCCGCCGCCCAGCCCGAACGGCCCGAGCGCAACGCGCCGACTGTGAGCAGCAGGCCCAGCGGCAAGTAACCCAGGAAGTTGGCCACCACGTCAAACGTGATCCAGTAACGCGGCCAGGGCGCGCTCAGGTAGGCCCACGGCACCATGCCCTGCTGGCGCCAGTCCACAAAGGGGTACAGGCTGGCGTAGGCAATCAGGCAGACCAGCCCCAGCGCCAGCGGCCAGGCGATGCTGTGGTGGCGCGCCAGCGGCTGCGGCGGCGCCGGTGCGCACGGGGAGGAACCGCCCGCTGCGGCCATGGCACTCAGAACGGCTTGACGACCACCAGCACCACCGCGATCACCATCATCACCACAGGCGCCTCGTTGAACCAGCGGTACCAGACGTGGCTGCGCTGGTTGTCATTGCGCTCAAACCGCTTGAGGATGCGGCCGCAGGCGTGGTGGTAGCCCAGCAGCAGCACCACGACCAGCAGCTTGGCGTGCATCCAGCCGTTGCCGGGGCCATATTTGCCGATGCCGTAGTACAGCCACAGCACCAGCCCCAGCACCACGGCGGGCACCGCCAGCAGCGTCATGAAGCGCATGAGCTTGCGCGCCATCAGCAACAGGCGGGCCCGCTCGGACAGGCTGCCCGCGTCGGTCATGGCCAGGTTGACGAAGATGCGCGGCAGGTAGAACAGGCCCGCAAACCAGCTGGCCACGAACACGATATGAAAAGATTTGACCCACAACATGCGGGCAGTGTAGCGAATTGCCCCAACCGCTACACTACCCGCACTGGTGTTGGGCCCCGTTGCCGGGTTTCTTGTGATTGCGACACGCTCTTATGCTGCACGCTCTGGCCGCTTTGTTGACATTGCAACTGTTGGGTGAAATGGTGGTGCGCGCACTGGCCTGGCCGGTGCCCGGGCCGGTGCTGGGCATGGCGCTGCTGTGGGGGCTGTTGCTGCTGCGCCCGGGGTGGCTGCCGGTGCTCAAGGGCACGGCGGCGGGGCTGCTGCAACATTTGTCGCTGCTGTTTGTGCCGGCGGGGGTGGGCATCATGCTGCACCTGCAGCGCCTAGGCGACGAGGCGCTGGCCATTGGTGCGGCGGTGCTGGTGAGCACCTGGATCGGGCTGGCCGTGACGGCCTGGACCACCGTGTGGCTGCTGCGCCGCGGCCGGGGCGCCGATACGACGGCGCACACCCCCACAGGATCGGAGTAAAGCATGGCACCTGCCGATTTCTGGGCGCAGTGGCTGGGCACGCCGCTGTGGTGGCTGAGCATCACGCTGCTGGTGTACCTGCTGGCACTGGCGCTGTACCAGCGCAGCGGGCACAACCCGCTGGTGAACCCGGTGGCGCTGTCGATCGCGGGCCTGAGCGGGGTGCTGTGGCTCAGTGGCACGCCCTACGCCACCTATTTTGAGAGCGCGCAGCTGGTGCATTTTCTGCTGGGGCCGGCCACGGTGGCGCTGGCGGTGCCACTGTTCGAGCAAAGCCGGCGCCTGCGGCACGCCTGGCTGCCGCTGCTGGGCGGCATTGTGGTGGGCACGCTGACCACCACCGCCAGCGCGTTGGGGCTGGCCTGGGCGCTGGGCGCATCAAAAAGTACGCTGGCCTCGCTGGTACCCAAGTCGGTGACGACGCCGGTGGCGATGGGGATTTCGCAACAGCTGGGCGGCCTGCCGTCGCTGACGGCGGTGCTGGTGGTGACTACCGGCATTGTGGGTGCGGCCTCGGCGCGCTGGTGGTTTGCGCGCCTGCATATCGCTGACGACCCGATGGTGCGCGGGCTGGCGCTGGGCGTGGCGGCGCACGGCATCGGCACCGCGCGCGCGTTCCAGATCGATGAGGAAACCGGCGCCTTTGCCGGCCTGGCCATGGGCCTGACGGCGCTGTTCAGCGCGCTGGTGCTGCCGTGGCTGGCAGCACCGCTGCTGCGCTGGCTGTAGCCCGGACAGGATGCCGCAAGATGTGCGGCGCGCTCAGCCGTGCAGGTCGTCGCGGCGGGCGATGTCGAGCAGGTGCTCGAGCTCGTGCGGGTGGTTGCGCTCGTTGTGGCGGTGCCAGAGCTGGATGACCCACATCACCGCCGCCACCACCAGGCCAAACGCGGTAATGGCGCCAAACGCCGACAGGCCCACGCCGGTGGAAAAGCTGTACAGCCCCCCCAGCAGCAGGATGCAGCTTTGCTCGTTGAAGTTTTGCACCGCAATGGAGCGCCCGGCGCCCATCAGGTTGTGGCCCCGGTGTTGCAGCAGCGCATTCATGGGCACCACCAGAAAGCCGCCCAGCGCCCCCAGCGCCACCAGAAACGGCGCGGCCAGCCACACGTTGTCGATGAAGTTCATCAGGATCACCAGCAGGCCCATGCCGATGCCCAGCGGCATGACGCGGGTGGCGTGCTCCAGCCGCATCTTCATGGACGCGGCCACCGCCCCGGCGGCGGTGCCAATGGCCACCACCCCCACCAGCGACGACGCCTGCGTGGTGCTGTAGCCCAGCGCCGCCGCCGCCCACGCCAGCACGATGTAGCGCAGGTTACCGCTCACGCCCCAGAACAGCGTGGTGGTGGCCAGCGAGATCTGGCCCAGCCGGTCGCACCACAGGCGGCAGTTGCAGCGCCAGAAGTCGGGCAGCAGCGCCAGCGTGCTGGCGGGCATGGGGCGCAGCTCGGCCCCGGTGCGTGGAATGCAGGTGTTGAACCACGCCGCCAGCGCATACACCAGCACCAGGCAGGCAATGGCGGCTTCGGCCGGGCGGTCAAAGCCGGTGTGCAAGCCCGGCACGTCCAGCCCCAGCAGCCAGCCCGACACCACCGGGCCCACCAGTTGCCCGCCCAGCACCACGCCCAGGATGATGGAGGCGATGGTCAGGCCCTCGATCCAGCCATTGGCCTTGACCAGTTGGGACGGCGGCAGCAGCTCGGTCAGGATGCCGTACTTGGCGGGCGAATACGCCGCCGCGCCCAGCCCCACCACCGCGTACGCCAGCAGCGGATGCAGGCCGGTGAGCATCAACAGGCAGCCCACCACCTTGATGGCGTTGCTGAAGAACATGACCTGACCCTTGGGCCGCGCATCGGCAAAGGCGCCCACGAACGGCGCCAGCACCACGTAGAACAGTGCAAACATGGGCACCAGCGCCGCGCTTTGCCACTCGGGGGCGTGACGGCTGCGCAACAGCTCCACCGCAACGACAAACAGGGCGTTGTCGGCCAGCGAGCTGAAGAACTGCGCCGTCATAATCGTGTAGAAACCACGCTTCATATTGGCAAAAAATGGGCAAACAGAGGGAAGTCCCGCCATTTTGTGCAACAGTGGCGAGGTGGCCCCCCAGCGGGGCCGTGTCTGTTTTTGGTAAAGCGCGCGTTATAGCATGCCCACCCCGGGCGGCCCGCCGGGCCCATCCGCGAGCCAGCGGCGGCGCGCGCCACCAGCTTGTGTGATTGTCTGCCATGCCACGTCCTATTCTTGCCACCATCCACCTGGGCGCGTTGCGCCACAACCTAGCACGGGTACGCCAGGCCGCGCCCGATGCCCGCATCTGGGCCGTGGCCAAGGCCAACGCCTACGGCCACGGGCTGGAGCACGTGTTCGAGGCCCTGCGCGGCGCCGACGGCTTTGCGCTGCTGGACCTGAGCGAAGCGCAGCGCCTGCGCGCGCTGGACTGGCGCGGCCCCATCCTGCTGCTGGAAGGCTGCTTCGAGGCGCGCGACCTGGAGCTGTGCTCGCGCCTGAACCTGTGGCACGTGGTGCATTGCACCGAGCAGATCGACTGGCTGGCGGCGCACAAGACGCACACGCCGCACCGGGTGTTCCTCAAGCTCAACTCGGGCATGAACCGGCTGGGCTTCACGCCCGATGCATTCAGGGCCGCCTGGGCGCGGCTCAACAGCCTGCCGCAGGTGGACGAGATCTCGCTCATCACCCACTTCAGCGACGCCGATGGCGAGCGCTTTGGCCAGCAGGGGCTGGCGCACCAGGTGGACGCCTTTGTGGCCACCACCGCCGACCTGCCCGGCGAGCGCAGCCTGTGCAACAGCGCCGCCGCGCTGCGCCACGCCCCGCACCACCCCGCCCTGGCCGCCGACTGGGTGCGCCCCGGCATTGCGCTGTACGGCGCCGCGCCCGACCACCCCGAACGCCACCCGCAGCAGCACTGGGACTTGCAACCGGCCATGACCCTGAGCAGCCGGCTGATTGGCATCCAGCAACTGCAGGCGGGCGACAGCGTGGGCTATGGCTCCACCTTTGTGGCGCCGCACGCCATGCGGCTGGGCGTGGTGGCGTGCGGTTACGCCGACGGCTACCCGCGCCACGCGCCCGGTACCGCCGAGGTAGGTACCCCGGTACTGGTACGCGGCGTGCGCACGCGGCTGGTGGGGCGCGTGAGCATGGACATGCTCACGGTGGACTTGACCCCTGTGGAAGCCGCACACGGCCCCTGCCAGTTGGGCGATGAGGTGGTGTTGTGGGGGCGCAGCCAGCACGGCGCGGTGCTGGCGGTGGACGAGGTGGCCCACGCGGCGGGCACCATCAGTTATGAACTGCTGTGTGCGGTGTCGCCGCGCGTGCCGATGCAGGTGGTGGGCACCTGATCGCAGCAAGCGGCACGGGAGGTGCCAAAAGACCCTGGAAATGCGGGTAAGTCCCTATGCTATTGCTGAATAGAACTGACTAGAATCTTACCACTCGCAGGGAATGGCCAAGCGCCACAACCCCGCCAAGCGAGAGGACTGAGGAGACAAGCCCAAATCCAACAACACGCAAACCAGCGTCCCCAAGAGATGCCTTTTTCAGATGCCAGCCGGTGCAAGCCCGCTGGCATTTTTGTTGGGCCGGGTGGGCGCGCGGAGCCTCAGGCGCGGGTGTCGAGCAGCGCACCCAGCATGGCGTCGGCGGTCTGCACGGTCTTGAGGTTGGCCTGGAAGCTGTAGGCGGCGGAGATGCGCTCCACCGTGTCCTGCACCAGGTCGGCACCGGGCTGGGGCACGCGACCGGTCTGGGTTTGCACGCCGCCGCTGGGCAGGGCCTGGCCGGTGGTTTGCTGGCGCTGGAAGCCTTCGGTCTGGGCGTTGGCCACGTTGTGGGCCGTGCTGTTCAGGCGCGCCTGCGCCGCCTGCAAGCCCGATGCGGCGGTGGAAAGGACGGGGTTCATGGTGATGCTCCTGTTGGAGCAGTCCAGTGTAGCGCCTACAATTTTTAGCGCAAGCCAGCCCGGCCCCCCTTCTTTACGCCTGCCACGCGCCCCCATGGAACCCAACGCCCCCCTGCCCGCCACCCCATCTGCCAACGCAGCCCACACCAACTGGGCCGATGCGGTGTGGCGCCACACCCTGGCAGACACCGGCAGTGGGCTGCCCGCCCTCATCGGCCTGGACGAACAGGGGCGCCGACGCACGCTGGGCTGGCCGGACTTGCGCCAGCGGGCGGCGTCGCTGGCACTGGCGTTGCAGGGCATGGGGCTGCAACCGGGTGATGTGGTGGCGCTGTACCTGCCGCATGTGCCCGAGGTGATGGTGGCGGCGTTGGCCTGCGCCAGCATCGGTGCGGTGTGCAGCCACGGCCACCCGCTGCTGGACGTGGCCCAGGCGCTGGACCGCTGGCGCGGCCTGCACCCCAAGGTGCTGCTGGGGGCCGATGGCCTGTACTGGGGCGGCCAGCCGCACGACCGCGCCCACACCCTGCACGAGCTGCGCACCAGCCTGCCCAGCGTGGAACAGCTGGTGGTGTGGCGCACCCCCTGCGCCGCCGAACGGGTACATGGCGCCATCGACCTGGACACCCTGTGCGCACGCGACAACGCCACCACCCAGGCCTTTGTGCCCGTGACCCTTCCTGCCGGGCACCCGCTGTGGCTGGAGCGCCCGCCCGTGCCCGCCGGGCAAACGCCACAGGCCGTGACCCACAGCCACCAGGCAACGCTGGCCACACAACAGGCCCTCTGCCGGGCGATGGAGCTGCGCGACAGCCATGCAGCGCACCCTCCAGGCGAACGGCACGAGCGGCTGTACTGGGCCGCCAGCCCGCTGCACAGCCTGTGGCCGCTGGCCCCGGGCTGTCTGGCAAACGGCACCACGCTGGTGCTGTACGACGGCCACCCCTGCGGCGATGTGGACGAGCCCGACGCCGAGCGGCTGTGGCGCCAGCTGGTGCGCCAGCACGCCACCGTCTGCATCATCGACGGCGACACGCCCCCCGGCCCACCCCCTGCCGCCTGGGCGGCCCAGCTGGCCCACGTGCGCTGCTGGCCGCTGGCGGCGCAACAATTTGGTGCCCACTTTTGAAAATCGCCCAAAATCGCGCTACAATCATGGCTTCTCAGGGCTCTTAGCTCAGTTGGTAGAGCAGCGGACTCTTAATCCGTAGGTCGAGTGTTCGAGTCACTCAGGGCCCACCAGAAATACCAAACAAAAAGCACTTAGCGCATCACCCGCCTAAGTGCTTTTTTGTTGCCCGTCTGTGGCATGCTTGCACGCCACCCAGCCCGCCTGGCGTGGTGCGGGCACAATCGACCATCTAACGTCCACGCCCTTCACGCCAAGAACACGCCCACCGTGACCGCTACCCAACGCATCCAAGACGAACTGGACCGCGCACGCCGCAGCGGCCCGGTGCGCGACATCATCATCCCGCCCTGCCCCGAACTGCTGCGCCAGCTGCAGGAGGCCACCTCGTACGGCGAGCCCGACGTGGCCGCGCTCGACCAGATTGCCGGGGCCGACGTGGCCATGGCCGCCGCGCTGATACGCCAGGCCAACAGCCCGTTCTACGGCCTGCACCAGCCCATCCACACCGTGGGCCAGGCGCTGACGGTGCTGGGCGTGCGCCCGGCGGTGCAACTGCTCACCGGCTTTCTGACCCGCAACGCGCTGCAGGTGCAGTCGCCGGTGCTGGGGCATTTCTGGGAAAGCTCGACCCGGCGCGCGCTGGCCTGCCAGCACATCGGGCACCAGCTCTACAACCTGGACCCCAACGTGGCGTACAGCTTTGGCCTGTTCTGCCACGTGGGGCTGGCGGTGATGCTGCGCGGTGTCAAGGGCTATGCCAGCACCATGACCGAGGCGCTGGCGCGCAAGGACCGCACCTTCATCCAGACCGAAAACGCCAACCACCGCACCGACCACGCCGTGGTGGGCGCGATCGTGGCGCGCACCTGGCACCTGCCGCCCGAGGTGGCGGTGGCCATCCGGCTGCACCACGACTTCACCTGCCTGGGCTCGGACGAGTTCAGCCCCACGGTGCGCAACCTGGTGGCGCTGGGCCTGATTGGCGACCACCTGGTGCACCAGTACGAAGGCCTGCCCGAGTTGCGCGAATGGACCAAGTTCGGCCCGGCCTGCCTGGCGCACCTGGACATTGGCGAGACCGAGGCCGACCACTGGGTGGACGAACTCAGCCCCGTGTTTGAAGGGGTGCAGCTGACCTGAAAGCGGCGCACCAGCGGGGGCGCATGGCGTTTCAGGTGCGTTTGTTCACCAGCACAATGCCCACGGCCACCCCGGTCAGCGCCAGCAGCAGCTGCAGCGACCACGGCTCGCCCAGCAGCCCGACGCCAAACAGCAGCGCAAACACCGGCGTCAGGAACGCGAATGCCGAGGCCTGCGTGGTGGGGTAGTGGCGCAGCAGCCACATCCAGGCCAAGTAGCTGGCAAAGGCGCCCACCACGGTCTGCGCCGCCACCGAAGCCCAGGCTTGGCTGGAATAGTCCAGCCGCCACGGCTCGCCCAGTGCCCACGACAGCAGCGGCGCCACCAGCGCCGTCACGGCCACTTGGTAGAACAGGTTTTTCTCGGGCGTGCTGTGCGCCAGGCAGGTGGTGCGGATCACCAGCGTGGTCAGGCCCCACAGCACGCCGGCCGCCAGCGCGATCAGGTCGCCCTTGAGCTGGCTGGGCTGGGCGCCGGGGGCGGTCAGGCCTTCGCTGAACGCCAGCGCCACCGAGGCAAACGCCAGCACCAGCCCCACCCACTGCCAACGCCGCAGCCGCTCGCTGGGCGCCCAGCGCGGAATCAGCAATGCCATCACGAACGGGCCGGTGTAGAGAAACACCGTCAGGCGCGAGGCGGTGGTGTGCATCATGCCCAGGTAGATGCAGGCAAATTCGCCCGCAAACAGTACCCCGGCCAGCAGGCCCATGCGCCAGGTGCCATCGTGCCGGAACAGCGGAATGCCACGCCAGCGGCTCCACAGCCACAGCAGCACGGTGGCGCCACCAAAGCGCAGCGAGGCCTGCCACAGCGGCGGCACCTCCTGCACGGTGGACTTGATGAGGATTTGCTGGAAGCCCCAGAACGCGCAGCACACCAGCAGCAGCGCCACCGCCACGCCATCGAGGTGGGTCTTGCGCTCGGCGGGCTTCACAGCGCAGGTTCGGTCAGCAGGCGGCCGCCGTGGTACAGCAGCGGCGCCAGGTCGGTGCGGTGGGCGCAGCGTTCCACCTCGCCCACAAAGATCACGTGGTCGCCTTCGTCGTAGCGGCTGCGGCTGCGGCACTCAAACACGGCCACCGCGCCCGGCAGCAGCGGCACGCCACCGGCGCCCGTGGTCAGGGGCAGATCCTGCCAGCGGTCTACGCCCTTGCTGGCAAAACGCTCGGCCAGCGCGCGCTGCTCGGCGCTGAGCACGTGGATGGCGTAGTGCGACGCCTGCAGGAACGCCGCCATGCTGCCCGAGGTGTGGGCCAGGCTCCACAGCACCAGCGGCGGCGCCAGCGACACCGAGTTGAAGGAGCTGACCGTCAGGCCCACCGGCTGCCCGTCGGGGGCGCAGGCGGTCACGATGGTGACACCGGTGGCAAAGCGGCCCAGCGCGGCGCGCAAAGGGGCGGATTCGGGCAGCTGCAGGGCCTGCACGCAGGCGTCATCAATAAGGGAGGGGGAGGACAGAGACGGCATAGGGCGTGGATTGTCCCCCAAAGGGCGACGCAGCGTTGTGGATGGCGTCAGGCCACGCTCAGGCAGTGCTGCGGCAGAAAGCCGACTTGCTCGTGCTTGCTCTCGTAGCCCAGTGGGTTGGCCACCACGCGGCAGCGGCCCACGCGGTAGTCGTGCGCGCAATGCACGTGGCCGTGCAGCCACAGATCGGCATGGGGCAGCAGGTCGTCCAAGGCGTTGCAGAAACCGGCGGTGCCGGGCGTGAGGCCGTAGCGCGGGTCGGCGCTGCGCAGGCTGGGCGCAAAGTGCGTCACCACCACGGTGGGGCCATCGAACGGTTGCAGCAGGGCCTGGCGCAGCCAGTGCTGGCAGTGCAGCGCGTGCTCACGCATGGCGGCGGCGTCGAACAGGCGCTGCTGGCGCGTGGTGGCGGCCTTGTTGAGGTAGAAGTTGGCGGCGCGAAAGGCCTTGTCGCGCTGTTGCAGGCTGTAGGCCAGCGGGGGCAGGCTGGGGCCGGCGGTGTTGCGCTGCTTGACCGGCGGCGTGGCCAGGGCCTCGAAGTCGCTCCAGAGCGTGGTGCCGATGAAGCGCACACCAGCAATCACCAGGCTTTCGCGCTCCAGCCAGATCAGGCCCAGGCGCTCGCAGGTGGCGCGCAGGCGCTGGTGCGCGTGGTCAAAGTCCTGGCGGTCGTACTCGTGGTTGCCGGGCACGAACAGCACCGGCCGCTGCGGCCACGGCCCGCCGCTGGCCAGCGGGGCAAAGCGGCGCAGGCCCCAGTCGGGCTCGTGCATGCGGGTGCCGTCCTTGCGCTTCTGGTAGGAGCCGATGTCGCCCGCCAGCACCAGCACGTCGGCGCCGGGGGCGGGCCGGGGCACGAAGTCGGGGTTGGCCTCCAGGTGCAAGTCGCTCAGGAGCTGGATCTTCACGGCAGCGGCTCCTCGGGGCTTTCGGGCGCGTCGGGGTGGTGGTTGCGCACGGTGCGCCAGATGGCGTCGCGCAGCCAGCGGTGGGCGCTGACGCCCTGGTGCTGGCGGTGCCACAGGATGTCCACGTGCACGGCGGGCACGTCCAGCGGGATCGGGCGGTGTACCAGCTCGCTCTCGCGCCCGGTGCTGCCCAGGAAGTGCAGCGGCAGCACGGTCAGCAGGTCCGACGTGGCCACCACCTGCCCGGCGGTGAAGAACTGGTTGACGGTGAGCACCACGCGGCGGCGGCGCGAGACGGCGGCCAGCGCCTCGTCCACAAAGCCGAAGGGCCGCCCCGAGAAGCTGACCAGCAGGTGGCGCGCGGCGCAGAACTCGTCGAGCGTGAGCGCGCGGCTGGCCAGCGGGTGGCCCTTGCGCATCACCACCACGTACTCGCCGCCGTAGAGACGGCGCGACATGAAGCGCGGCGCGTGCTCGTTGAGGTGCGAGGCGTTCATCTCGGCCAGCACGCCCGGAAAGTGGCCGATGGCGGCGTCCACATGGCCTTGGTCCAGCAGGTGGCGCGGGTCGCGCGTGGTCAGGGGCAGCACGCGCAGGGTCACGCCCGGCGCCTCGCGGTCGAGGATGTCCACCAGGCCGGGCATGATCTTGGCCGAGGTGGCATCGGCCATGGCCAGCACAAAGTGGTTCTGCGCGGTGGCGGGCTCGAAGGTGCCCGGCGCCAGCGATTCGCGCAGCTGGCGCAACGCGTCGCGCACGGTGGGCCACAGCGTCAAGGCCAGCGGGGTGGGCTCGACGCCGTAGCCGCTGCGGCGCACCAGGTCGTCGCCCACCAGCTCACGCAGGCGGCGCAGCGCGTTGCTGACGGCGGGCTGGGTGGTGGCCAGGTTGCTGGCGGCACGGGTCAGGTTGCGTTCGGCCATCACTTCGTCGAACACACGCAGCAGGTTCAGGTCCAGGGTGCGGAAGTTCAGGTCATTCATGCGTTTTTGTTATGGATGGCATCATCAAAATAAATTGGCCGATACATCGGGTTTACCCTAATATCGCACCCATTGAGTTGTCACGCAACCCGCCCAGAAAGAAATTCCATGCGCACTGTACCGAACTTTTCCGCTCCCGCTCAGGCCGCCGCCGCCCTGGCGCAGGCCGACCAGGCCGCACGCGGCCACAGCGACCGCGTGCTGTCGGCGCTGCTGCTGGCCGCTGCGGTGGCTGCACTGGCGGTGACGGTGAACCAGCTGATGGACACCTGGGCTGAAGACCACCTGTTGACCGTCTGGGTGGCGCTGTGGGCGGTGGTGTTTGCCGGCAGCCTGCTGCTGGCGGGTACGGCGCGACGCATAGCAGAAAACATCGTGGCCGGCCTGGAGCAGCGCACCCAGGCCAGCCCCCGCGACAACGTGATGGGCAGCGATGGCTGCATCAAGGTAGGAGGCCGCAGCATGCCGCACTACATCTGATGCCCCTTTGGCGCCAGCACGTGTGGCTGGCTTGAATTGATCTCCTTGTCTCCTTGTCTCCTTGTCGCCACCCCCTGCGGGTGGCTTTTTTTTGCACGTCTGCCGCTGGACAGTGCGGGGCGGCTGCGGTACAACGCAGTCCTTGACATCCTCCTCGCCATGAATGGCGAAGATTCCCGCTTCACAGAACCCCGCCCATGCCTCATCAAAGAGACACAGGACTTACAGCTTCTCCACGGGCTGACACCGC
>NZ_NWBQ01000057.1 GCF_002837135.1 Macromonas bipunctata
AACTGGTGGACCGTGGGATCGAGGCCATTGAAGGCGCGGCACGCACCGGCAAGATTGGCGACGGCAAGATCTTCGTGTTCCCGATCGAGCAAGTGGTGCGCATCCGCACCGGCGAGACCGGCCCCGAGGCGCTGTAACGCCACTGTGGTTTTCCTATCTTCAAAGAAAGTACCGACATGAACAAGCTACTCTCTGGGGCTGTATTGGGGTTGGGCACGGTGGTGGCCACCGGCACCGCGTGGGCACAAGAAGCCGCAGCCACGGCCACCGCCGCCCCGGCCGCGCACAGCCCCCGGCGCGAGGCCCTCGCCGTCGCAGGCGCGCTGGTGCTGGACACCCCCGCCACCACGCCATCGCCCAGCGCGCACGCCCAGGTGGACTTGCCCACCGTGCTGCGCGACCTGGCCCGGCGCGGCGTCAACGAGCTGCACCTGGAGGCTGGCGCGCGCCTCAGCGGCGCCTGGCTGCAGGCCGGGCTGGTCAACGAGCTGCTGCTGTACCTGGCGCCGCAACTGCTGGGGCCGGGCACCGGGCTGGCGCAGATCGGCCCCTTCACCGCGCTGGCGCAGGGCGTGGCGCTGCAGTTTGCCGAAGCCACCCCGGTGGGGCCGGACTTGCGCATCCGCGCCCGCTGCATGCCCAACACCAGCGCCAGCGGCCACTGAAGGCGGCCATGCCAGCGCCCCCACCCACGCACCGCTGGCCCGCCCTGCACGTGGTGGGGCTGGTGGCGTCGGCGGGCGGCATCGAGGCCATGCTGCAGCTGTTTGCCCAGCTGCAACCCAACGGACGCTGCGCCTACATCGTGGCCCAGCACATGGGCAACCGCGCGCACACCGAGCTGATGACGCGCGTGCTGCGCCGGGCCTCGGCGCTGCCCATCGTCACGGCCCAGCCGCTGCAGCCGCTGCGGGCCGACACCATCTACTTCATTCCCGCCGGGCACGACGGCGCCGTCACCGCCCACGGGCTGCAGCTGCTGCCCCCGGCACCTGAGCACGTCTCCACCCCGTCGGGCAACGTGCTGTTTGCGTCGCTGGCCGCCCAGTGCGGGCCGCACTGCACCGGTGTGGTGCTGGCGGGCACCGGCATCGATGGGGTGGAAGGTGCGCGCGCCATCCGGCGCGCCGGGGGCACCGTGCTGGTGCAAGACCCCGCCAGCGCCACCTTCAACGGCATGCCCCACGCCACCATCGAGGCGCGCCTGGCCCACGCCGTGGTGCCGCTGGACGTGCTGGCCGAGCTGCTGCACCAACCCCCGGGTGCGGCCACAACCCGCGCGGCCACCCTGGACAGCGGCACGGCGTCCAGCCCGCCCACCAGCGTCCAGAGCAGCGCCGATGGCCTGCTGCACTGCACGCCACAGGACTGGCAACGCTGGCTGGTGCAGCTGCACCAGGCCACAGGGGTCGATTTTGCCGGCTACAAGCCCGAGACCCTGCAGCGCCGCCTGCAGCAACGCCTGGCCGCGCTGGGGCTGGCCGAGCTGGGCGCCTACCTGGCCTACTGCCAGCGCCAGCCCGGCGAATGGCAGCACATGCAACAGCGGCTGCTGGTGTCGTACTCCTTTTTCTGGCGCGACCGCGACGCCTTTGCCGCCCTGCAAGGCGTGCTGACCAGCGTGTGGCGCCAGCGCCCGCCCGACGCGCCACCGCTGCGCCTGTGGGTGCCCGCCTGCGCCAGCGGCGAGGAAGCCTACAGCCTGGCCCTGCTGCTGGCCGAGCTGTGGCAAGACACCGACACCCTGGCGCAGCGCGTGCAGATACTGGGCTCCGACCTCAACACCGCCGCCCTGCACCAGGCGCAGGTGGGGCGCTACGCGGCCTCGGCCCTGCGCGAATTGGCACCCGGCTGGCTGCAACGCTACTTCACCCCGCGCGGCCTGCTGCACGAAGTCCACCCCGCCCTGCGCGCGTGCTGCAGCTTTGAGGTGCGCGACGTGCTGGCCAGCGCCCCCGCCGGGCCGTTCGACCTGGTGAGCTGCCGCAACCTGCTCATCTACCTGCAACCCGCACAACAAACACAGCTGCTACAGTCCATCCACAGCGTGTTGCGCCCGGGTGGCTGGTTGTTCATCTCCACCGTCGAATCGCTCGACAGCGACAGCCTGCAACGCTTCCAGCCCGTGCCCGGCGCTGCACAGCACCACCTGTACCAGCGCCGCCACGGCGCCAGCGCGTGAGGCCATTGCCGCGTGCGCGCACAGCTTTTTTCTTTGCCGCCAAAGCTCAAACGACGCATGAAACTGTCCAACCTCTCCATCCGCACCCAGCTGCTAGGCCTGGTGGGGGCACTGTTGCTCATCATGCTGGCCTGGGGCGCGATGGCGCTGTACCAGCTGGATCAGGCCAACAACCGGCTCGAACGCATGTACAGCGAATACCTGGAGCCCATGGACAGCCTCAAGACCGTGTCCGACCTGTACGGCATCCAGATCGTCGATACCGTGCACAAGACGGTCCAAGGCCAGCTCAGCTGGGAGCAGGCACGCCAGAACATCAAGACCGCGCGCACCCTGATCGAGCGCGAGTGGCAACACTACGTGGGCCACCGCAACGACTGGCACACCGAACACGCCAGTGCCGTGGCCGAAGCCGAGGTGCTCATGACCGACGCCAACGCCCAGATCGAGCTGCTGGTACACATCCTGCACGCCGAAAGCCCGCCCGCGCTGCACTACTTTGCCACCCAGCAGCTTTACGCGGGCGTCGATCCACTGGTGCAGCAGCTCCAGCACCTGAGCCAGCGCCAGAAACTGCAGGCCCTGCACTACCACCAGGCCTCCAGCGCACTGTACCGGCAAGTGCGCCTGCACTCGGCCTGGTGGCTGCTGGGCAGCGCCGTGCTGGGCAGCGCACTGGTGGCGTGGCTGCTGCGCGGCGTGCGCCGCCCGCTGCTGCAAGCACAGGCCGTGGCACAACGCATCACCCAGGGCGACCTGAACCAGCCCATCCACGCCCACGGCAACAGCGAGACCGCGCACCTGCTGCGCGCGCTGGGCACCATGCAGCAGCAGCTGCAACAGCAGGCCAGCCAGCAGTGGGTCAAGGCCCACGTCTCCGACATCACCACCGCGCTGCAACAGGTCGAGAGCTACACCGAGCTGGGCCGCGCGCTGCTGTCGGCGCTGGCACCGCTGGTCCACGCCGGGCACGCCGCGTTCTACGTGCTCAACCCTGAGCGCCAGCTGCAGATGCTGGCCAGCTACGGCCACGCCCAGCGCAAGGCGCTGGGCAACCGCTTCGAGGTCGGACAAGGGCTGGTGGGCCAGTGTGCGCTGGAAAAAGCCCCCATCACGGTTCACCAGCCGCCGCCCGACTACCTCCAGATCGAGTCCGGCCTGGGCGCGGCCGTGCCGGCGTGCGTCGTGCTGCTGCCCGTGATGCACCAGGACCAGGTGCTGGGCGTGCTGGAGCTGGCCAGCTTTGTGCCGCCGGGCGAACGCGAGGAATCGCTGCTCGACACCCTCATGCCCATGCTGGCCATGCACATGGAAATCCTGCAGCGCAAGGTCCACACCCAGCGCCTGCTCGAAGAAACCCAGCAACAGGCCCAGCGCATGGAAAAACAGGCCGCCCAGCTCGAGGAACAGGCCGTGGAAATGGAAGCCCAGCAAGCCGAGCTGATGGACACCGAAGCCTGGTACCGCAGCATCGTCGAATCGGCCCCCGACAGCATGGTGGTGGTCAACGAAAGCGGCACCATCGTGCTGTGCAACCCCAAGCTGGCCACCACCTTTGGCTACACGCCCGACGAGCTGCTGGGCCAGAGCGTGGAAATGCTGGTGCCCGACGAGATCCGCGCCGGCCACCCGCAAAAGCGCGCCGCCTTCATGGCCTCGCGCGGCTACCGCGCGGTCGAGACCGACATGCAGCTGCGCGGCAAGCACAAGAACGGCAGCGTGTTCCCGGCCGAATTCGGCATGAGCCTGCTGCCCCCGCGCGGCGCGCACGGGCGCTGCGTGGCGGTGTCTGTGCGCGACATCACCATCCGGCAAAAAGCCCAGGCGCTGGTGGAGCAGAACGCCCAGCAGATGCGCTTCATGCTCGAATCCAGCCCCGTGGCCGTGCGCATCAGCCAAATTGCCGGCACACGCCAGCTGGTGTTTGCCAACCAGGCCCTGGCGCGGCTGCTGCACACCACCCACGAACAAGTCATGCAGATGCACCCCGCCGACTGCTACGTCAGCCTGGCGGACTTCCAGCGCGTGGTCGAACACACCGACCGGGGTGAATCGGTGCTCAACACCCCCATGACGCTCAAGGCCATGGACGGCGCGGTGGTGCAGGTGCAGGCGTCGTACATTCCCACCCAGTACAACGGCCAGCCCTGCGTGCTGACGTGGTTTTTCGACCTGGGCCACTGAGCGCACAAGCGGCGCCACGCCAGACCGTAGGTACACTCAATTTCTGCACAACACGGCACAGCGCCACCTTTCCTGAGAAAATACCTGCATGTTTACCGGAATCATCACCGGCGTGGGGCGCATCGTCGCTGTCCAGCCACTCGGCAGTTCTTTGCAACACGGCAAGCGCCTCACCCTGGAGGCGCCCGCTGGCTACCTTGACGACGTGGGGCTGGGCGACAGCATCGCGCTCAACGGCGCCTGCATGACCGTCACCACGTTTGACGCGGCACAGAACTGGTTCACCATCGACATCTCGGCCGAATCGCTGGCCAAGACCGCGGGGCTCGACCAAACCGGCCCCGTCAACCTCGAGAAAGCCCTGCGCGCCCACGACCGCCTGGGCGGGCACATCGTGTCGGGCCACGTCGATGGCATCGGGCGCGTGACGCACTTTGCCCAGGTCGGCGAAAGCTGGGAGCTGCGCGTGCTGGCTCCGGTGGCGCTGGGCAAATACCTGGCCTACAAGGGCTCCATCACCCTCAACGGCGTGAGCCTGACCGTCAACCGCGTGCAAGACCTGGCCGACGGCTGCGAATGCAGCATCAACCTGATTCCGCATACGGTGCAGAACACCGCGCTGGGCAGCCTGCAAGCGGGCTCGCCGGTCAACCTCGAGATCGACCTGATCGCGCGCTACGTGGAACGCATGCTGGGCGCGCCCGCACCGGCCACCCCCGCTGCCAGCGCCGCCTGAGCGCCGCCGCGCCACGCTGCACCCCACCGCCTTTTCCACCCCCACACCTCCACCCCGGACCCCCTGAACCCATGACGACACCCTCCGCCCCGCAACCCGTGTCCATCTCCCCGGTCGAGGACATCGTCGCCGACATGAAGGCCGGCCGCCTGGTCATTCTGGTGGACGAAGAAGACCGCGAGAACGAAGGCGACCTGGTGCTGGCCGCCGACCACGTCACGCCCGAGGCCATCAACTTCATGGCCCGCTTTGGCCGTGGCCTGATCTGCCTGACGCTGACCAAGGAACACTGCCAGCGCCTGAACCTGCCGCCCATGGTGCCGCGCAACGGCACCAAGATGGGCACCGCGTTCACGGTCTCGATCGAGGCCGCCGAGGGCGTGACCACTGGCATCTCCGCGGCCGACCGCGCCCGCACCATCCAGGTGGCGGTAGCACCCAACGCGCAGGCCGCCGACCTGGTGCAACCCGGCCACATCTTCCCGCTGCAGGCGGTCGAGGGCGGCGTGCTGATGCGCGCTGGCCACACCGAAGCTGGCTGCGACCTGGCCGCCATGGCCGGTTGCTCGCCCGCCAGCGTGATCTGCGAGATCATGAAGGACGACGGCACCATGGCGCGCCTGCCCGACCTGCAACTGTTCGCGGCGGAACACGGCCTCAAGATCGGCACCATTGCCGACCTGATCGAGTACCGCAGCCGCGTGGAGAGCCTGGTGCAGCGCGTGGGCACGCGCCAGCTCAACACCGCCTACGGCCCCTTCACCGCCCACGCCTACCGCGAAAGCGCCAACGACGCCATCCACCTGGCCTTGGTCAAGGGCGAATGGGCCGCCACCGACACCGTAGACGTGCGCGTACATGAACCCCTGAGCGTGCTCGACGCGCTGGAAGTGGGCCGCGCCATGCACTCCTGGACGCTGGAAAACACCCTGCGCCACATGGCCGATGCCGGCCGGGGCGTGGTGGTGCTGCTCAACTGTGGCGAAAGCGCAGCGCAGCTGCTGGCCCAGTTCGAAGGCACCGCACGCTCGGCCTACGCGCCCGAGCGTGGCCGCATGGATCTGCGCAACTACGGCGTGGGCGCGCAGATCCTGCGCGAATGCGGCGTCCACAAGATGCAGCTGCTGGGCAACCCGCGCCGCATGCCCAGCATGGCGGGCTACGGGCTGGAAGTCACCGGCTTTTTGAGCAAAAACCCCGAAGGAAAATAATCATGCAAGGTGCCCAACAAGGCTCTGCCACCTACACCGACGGCAGCGCGCTGCACATCGGTATCGTCCAGGCCCGCTTCAACGAGGGCATCACCAACGCGCTGGCCGCCGCCTGCCTCGACGAGCTGGCCCAGCTGGGCGTGCCCGCCAGCCAGATCCACCACGTGAGCGTGCCCGGCGCACTGGAGGTGCCCGCGGCACTGCAGGTGATGGCCGAATCGGCGCGCTTTGACGCGCTGGTGGCGCTGGGCTGCGTCATCCGTGGCGAGACCTACCACTTCGAGCTGGTGTGCAACGAGTCCGCCGCCGGCATCACCCGCGTGGGGCTGGACAGCGGCGTGCCGATTGCCAACGCCATCATCACCACCGAGAACCTGTCGCAGGCCGTGGCGCGCCAGGACGACAAGGGCCGCGACGCCGCGCGCGTGGCCGTGGAAATGGCGCACCTGCTCAACCAGCTCAGCGCCCTGGAAGGTGACGCATGAGCACCGCCCCCGGCACCCCCGCCAACGCCAGCCGCAGCCGCTCGCCCGGCGCCCCGCGCAAGGCGTCCGAAAAGTCGGCCCGCACCCGCGCGCGTGAGTTCGCGCTGCAGGCGCTGTACCAGCACCTGGTGGGCCGCAACGAGCCCGGCGAGATCGACGCCTTCACGCGCGACCTGAGCGGCTTTCACAAGGCCGACAGCGCGCACTACGACGCGCTGCTGCACGGCTGCATCGCACAGGGCGCCGAGCTCGACGCCCTGATCAGCCCCAAGCTGGACCGCCCGCTGGCCGAGCTCTCGCCCATCGAGCGCGGCGTGCTGTGGATGGGCGCCTACGAGTTCCAGCATTGCGTGGACGTGCCGTGGCGCGTGGTGCTCAACGAGTGCATCGAGCTGGCCAAGCAGTTTGGCGGCACCGACGGCCACAAGTACGTCAACGGCGTGCTCAACCAACTGGCCCAGACCCTGCGCGGCCCCGAGATGGTACGCGACCCGCAGCAGCAGGCCACCATGCCTGCCACCCCGCCCGCCCACGCCTGAGCGCCAGCGCCATGACCACAACACCGCCCGCACCCGTTGTGCCGCTGGACGCCGCCAGCGCCGCGCCCCCGTTCGTGTGGCCGGTGCGGGTGTACTGGGAGGACACCGATGCCGGCGGCATCGTGTTCTACGCCAACTACCTCAAGTTCTTCGAGCGGGCCCGCACCGAATGGCTGCGCCACCTGGGCGTGGAGCAGCAGGCGCTGCGCGAGCAGACCGGCGGCATGTTTGTGGTGGGTGGCACCGAGGTGCGCTACCACCGCCCGGCGCGGCTCGACGACGTGCTGCACGTCAGCGCCGCCGTGGCCGAGCTGGGCCGCGCCTCCATCACCCTGACGCAGCAGGCCTGGCTGCAACCCGCCGCCCGTGCCGGGGCAGCGCCGGTGCTGCTGGCCGAGGGCCAGATCCGCATCGGCTGGGTCGACACCCAGACCTGGCGCCCGGCGCGCATCCCGGCCGCGATTGTGGATGTGCTGCAACCCTACGCCCACGGCAGCGGCCAACGCGCCTGAAGCGCCGCCGCGCCCGCCCGACCGACCCCCGACCGCCTGAACCGCCATGCCCCAAGACTTTTCCATCGTGTCCCTGATGCTCAACGCCAGCGGGGTGGTGCAGCTGGTGGTGGGCTTGCTGCTGACAGTGTCCATCGTCAGCTGGACGGCCATCTTTCGCAAGATCTTTGCCCTGAAACGGGTGGACAGCCTGACCGAGACCTTCGAGCGCGACTTCTGGTCCGGCGCCAGCCTGAACGATCTGTACCTGGCCGCCACGCGCAACGCGCACACCGGCAGCCCGATGGAGCGCATCTTTGCCAGCGGCATGCGCGAATTCCAGAAACTGCGCGAAAAGCGCATCACCGATTCCGACGCCCTGCTGGCCGGTGCGCGCCGCGCCATGCGCGCCAGCTACCAGCGCGAGGTCGATGCGCTGGAGGTGAACCTGTCGTTCCTGGGTTCGGTGGCGTCGGTGTCGCCGTATGTGGGGCTGTTTGGCACCGTGTGGGGCATCATGCACGCCTTCACCGGCCTGGCCGCGCTGACGCAGGTGACGCTGGCCACCGTGGCCCCCGGCATCGCCGAGGCGCTGGTGGCCACCGCCATCGGGCTGTTTGCCGCCATTCCGGCGGTGGTGGCCTACAACCGCTTCGCGCACGACATCGACCGCGCCGCCAACCGGCTCGAGACCTTCATGGAAGAGTTCTCCAACATCCTGCACCGCAACATGGGCATCGCCCCGCCCTACCCGGCCAACCACGCCAGCCCCGTGACCACGGTGCCCCCGGCCGCGCGCTGAAGCGCCGCCGCCGTTCCTGCCAGCCCACCCCACCAGGACTCCCCGCCATGCCCGCCATCGCTTCCCGTGGCAAAGGCCGCCGCACCATGAACGACATCAACATGGTGCCCTTCATCGACGTGATGCTGGTGCTGCTGATCATCTTCATGGTCACGGCGCCCATGCTCAGCCCCGGCGTGATCGACGTGCCCAGCGTGGGCCAGGCCGCGCGCCAGCCCGACCGTTTTGTGCAGGTCATCATCACCACCGATGCCCGCTTGCAAATTAAAGAAGGCGGCAGCCAGGGCGCGGCCCAAGACGTGACGCTGGAGCAACTGGCGGCGCAGGTGCAAGCCCTGCAAGGCCCCACCGCGCCCAATACGGGCCCGGTGCCGGTGGTGATTGCCGCCGACAAGAACGTGAAGTACGACACGGTGGTGCACGTGATGGACACGCTGCAGCGCGCCGGTATTGCCCGCGTGGGCCTGTCGGTGCAGCCCCAGCCCTGAAGCGCCCGCCCTGTGTCCATGCGCCTGCCCGTTCCCCGCGACGACCTCAGCCCCCCGCGCGAAGGTCGCCACCGCTGGCCGCTGCTGCTGGCGCTGCTGGCGCACGCGCTGCTGATCCTGGCCCTGACCTGGGGCGTAGGCTGGAACAAAGAAACCCCACCCGTCGTAGCCGAGGCCGAGCTGTGGTCCGAACTGCCGCAAGTGGCCGCCCCGGCGCTGCAAGGTGCAGACCTGGCCCCTGCACCCGATGCCGATGCCGACACCGGGGTCGAGACCGCACCGCCACCCCCCGCAACCGAACCGCCTGCGCCCGCCGAAGCCGCCGTCGCCCCTGCAACGCCCGCCCCGGTGCCAGCGCCGCCAGCGCCCCCCCCCATTGCCGTACCGCCGCTGGCGCCTGCCGCGTCGGCGGTGGCACCTGCGCCCGCACCGGCACCGGCCAAGCCTGCCCAGGCAACCCCGCCGCCACCTGCCCCGGCGCCCGAACCCTCGCCCACCGAGGCCGAGATCGCGCTGCAAAAGAAGGCCGAAGCGCAGAAACGCGCCGAAGAACAGAAAAAGCGTGAAGCCGAGGCCCAAAAGCGCGCCGAAGAGAAAAAACGGCGCGAAGCCGAACAGGCCCGCCTGAAGGAGCAGGAAGCCGCCCGCCAGCGCGAGGAACAGGCTCGAAAGGAACGTGAACGCCAAGCCCAAGAAGCCGCCGAACGCAAACGCGAGGCCGAAGTCCAAAAACGTGCCGACGAGAAAAAACAGCGCGAAGCCGAACAGGCCCGCCTGAAGGAGCAGGAAGCCACCCGCCAGCGCGAGGAGCAGGCCCAAAAGGAACGTGAACGCAAGGCCCAAGAAGCCGCCGAGCGCAAGCGCGAAGCCGAAGCCCAAAAGCGTGCCGAAGAGAAAAAGAAACGCGACGCACAAGAAGCCGCCGAACGGCGCGAGGCCGACGAAAAAGCGGCCAAAGCCAAGGCCGAACAGCAAGCACGCGCCGAACAAAAGAAAAAAGAAGAGGCTGCTGCACGCAAAGCCGCACAAGCCGCCGAAGCGGCCCAGCTCGAAGCCGACCGCAAGAAAAACCTGGAGCGCCTGCTGGGCCAGGCCGGCGGCGGTGCGGGCAGCGCGGGCGACAGCAATGGCAGCAGCACCGGCGTGGCCGGGGCCAAGGGCGGCGCCAACGCCAAGGGCACGGCACAACAGTCCAGCGGCCCGTCGGCGGCGTACGCGGGCAAGCTGGTGGCCCGCATCCGGCCCAACATCGTGTTCACCGGCAGCGCCAGCGGCAACCCGCGCGCCGAGGTCGAGGTCCGCACCCTGCCCGACGGCACCATCGTGGGCAAGAAGCTGGTCAAATCCAGCGGCAACCCGGCGTGGGACGAGGCCGTGCTGCGCGCCATCGACCGCACCAACAGCCTGCCGCGCGACGAAAACGGCAAGGTGCCGCCGACGTTGCTGCTCGAATTCCGCCCGCAGGATTGAACAAGCTCTGCCACAACACCACTGAGGCCAGCCCATGGATCCCCAATGGCGCCGCAACTGGCAACACGCCAGCAACCATGAAGGTTTTACCCGGGGTGCCAAGGCCCTGCTGGCGCTGGGCTGCATGTTCGCCTTTGGCTGGTGGGCGGGCTGGCAAGAGGAGCTGATGGCGGTGCTGCTGGGCGTTAATGCCAGCGCCTTCACCGAAAGCGACGACAACTGGCGCAGCCGCCTGCGCATGCAGCTGCTGGCGTTGCTGCTGTTTGCGGCGCTGCTGTGGCTGGTGTGGGCCGCCGTGCCGTGGCCCGGTGCGCTGGCCGCCCTGCTGGCGCTGGCCGCGTTTGGCCTGACGCTGCTGGGCGTGTGGGGCGAACGCTACCGCGTGCTGGCGTTTGGCTCGCTGGTGTGGCTGATCTATGTCGGCCTGGTGGCCGAGACCAGCCGCGCGCAGGCGCTGGCCGCTGCGCCGCTGATGCTGGCCGGGGCCGCGTGGTACGGGCTGGTGTCGGTGCTGTGGGCCGCGGCGTGGCCCGAGCCGCCGGTGCGCTACCGCCTGTCGCGCCTGTACGCAGTGCTGGGGGAGTACCTGCGGCTCAAGTCACAACTGCTGGAACCCGTGCGCGGCATGGACCTGGAACGCCGCCGCATGGCGCTGGCCCTGCACAATGGCCGCGTGGTGGATGCCCTCAACGCCAGCAAAGACAGCCTGCTCAACCGCCTGGGCAAGGGCACGCCGCCACCGTGGCTGCAGACCGCCATGCACCAGTACCTGGCGGCGCAGGACATCCACGAACGCACCAGCTCCTCGCACGGGCATTACGACCAGTTGGCCGAAGCCTTCTTCCACACCGATGCCATGTACCGCTGCCAGCGCGTGCTGGCGCTGCTGGGTGAACAGGCGCTCAAGTTCTCCGAAGCCATCCGGCAACAAAGCACCCCACAACACCAAGGGGCCACCGCACGCGCCATCGAGGACATGCAGGCCGCCATCGCACACCTGGAGCAGCACGCCACCCCCACACAACAGGGCCGTCCGCTGCAAGCCTTGCAAGCACTGGGCAGCAACCTGACGGCGTTAGCACAGGTGTTTTCCGGTGCGTTGCGACCACCAGCACAAGGGGCAGATTACAGCCTGATCGACCACGAACCCCAAACGCTGCGCGAGGCGTGGGCGCGCATTCGGGGCCAACTGCACCGCCAATCACCGCTGTGGCGGCACGCGGTGCGGCTGTCGCTGTCGCTGCTGCTGGGCTTTGCGGTCATGCACGCCACCCAAGACCCACACGGTTACTGGATCTTGCTCACCATCGCGTTTGTGAGCCAGCCCCACTACGCTGCCACCCTGACCCGGCTAGCCCGGATATTTCACCGTAGATCGCCCCGTTGCCTCTTTTATCACTTTGATGCCTGAA
>NZ_NWBQ01000058.1:0-84651 GCF_002837135.1 Macromonas bipunctata
GCGCAGCGTGCTGCTGGTGGCGCGCCAGGCCGACCCCGTTGCCGCTTGGTGGCGGGCGCTGGGGCCACTGCCGCGCGGCGCTGCGGTGCAGACGCTGTACCTGCCCTACACCCACGCTTCCGCATCGGCGCTGCCGGTGCGTTACCAGTTCGTTTGGCCTTCGGCCCCATTGCAACCATGACCACCGCTTCCACCATTCTCGTCACCGGCGCCGCCGGTTTCATTGGCATGCACGCCTGCGAGCGCCTGCTGGCACGCGGCGAAACCGTGGTCGGCATCGACAACCTCAACGCCTACTACGAGGTCTCGCTCAAGCGCGCGCGCCTGCAGCGGCTGGCGGCGTACCCCAACTTCCGCTTTGTGGCGTTGGACGTGGCCGACCGCACTGGCATGGCCGAACTGTTCGAGCAGTTGCGCCCGCGCGTGGTGCTGCACTTGGCGGCGCAGGCCGGGGTGCGCTACTCCATCGACAACCCGCACGCCTACGCCGACTCCAACCTGGTCGGATTCGTGAATGTGCTGGAAGGCTGCCGCGCGCAGCGGGTGCCGCACCTGGTGTACGCCAGCAGCTCCAGCGTGTACGGCGGCAACGCCAAGATGCCGCTGGCCGAGTCCGACCCCATCGACCACCCCATCAGCCTGTACGCCGCCACCAAGCGCGCCAACGAGCTGATGGCGCACACCTACAGCCACCTGTTCGACTTGCCCACCACCGGGCTGCGTTTCTTCACCGTGTACGGCCCGTGGGGGCGGCCCGACATGGCGCTGTTCAAGTTCACCCGCGCCATCCTGGCCGGTGAAACCATCGACGTGTACGGCCACGGCCAGATGGTGCGCGACTTCACCTACGTGGACGACATTGTGGAAGGGGTGCTGCGCGTGCTGGACCGGCCCGCCACGCCCGACGTGGCCTACAACCCGCTGCTGCCCGACCCGGCCACCGGCAGCGCCCCGTACCGGGTGTTCAACATCGGCAACCATGCGCCCACGGTGCTGATGGACTACATCGCCGCCATCGAAGCCGCGCTGGGCACCACCGCGCAGAAACGCTACCTGCCCGTGCAACCCGGCGACATGCAGGCCACCTTTGCCGACGCGCAGCGCCTGGCCGACTGGGTGGACTTTGCCCCCGCCACCCCGGTGGCCGAAGGCGTAGCGCGCTTTGTGCGCTGGTTCCGCGACTACTACGGCTGCTGAAGCGCGGCCTTGGCGGCCTCCAGGCGCCGCACGAGCTGGTCGGCGTAGGCCAGCAGGCGCGCGGTGCTGCCCTGGTTGGCTTGCAGCCACGCCGCCACGGGCGCGGGCAGTGTGCGCTGCTCCGGCTGTTGTGCCAGCAGTTCGGCCACATGCTGGCCCAGACCGCGCGCCGACACGACGGTGGTGGTGCCTTGCAGTGCGGTCAGCTCGGCGTACACCGCATCAAAATTGAACACGCAGGGGCCGGTCACGGTTGGTTTGCCCAGCGCCAATGGTTCCAGCGGGTTGTGCCCGCCCACGGGCACCAGGCTGCCGCCGACGAAGGCCACATCGCTGGCGGCGTAGAACGTCATCAGCTCGCCCAGGGTGTCCACCACCAGCACCTGGCCCGCCGCCGGGGCGGGTGTGTCGGGTGAGGGCGCCTGCGGCACGGGGGCCAAGGCGCTGCGGCACAGGGCCGAGAAACCCGCTTGCTCGACATCGGCCAGCACCGCGGGCAGGCGCTCCGGGTGGCGTGGCGCCAGCACCAGCAGCGCATCGGGTTGTTCGGCCAGCACGTGCCGGTGGGCCGTGAGCACTTGCGTTTCTTCTTCTGGGTGTGTGCTGGCGGCGATCCACACCGGACGTTGCTCGCCCCACCAGCGCCGCCATTGCTCGGCTTGCTCATGGGCCGATGCGGGCACGGTCAAGTCAAATTTGAGGTTGCCCCAGGCGTGGACGTAGGGAGCTTCGGCCCCCAGTGCAACAAAGCGTTGCACGTCCTCTGCGCTACGTGCGGCGATCAGCGTTGTTTGGCGCAGCGTGGGCCCAATGAGCCAGCGTAGCCGCCGGTAGGCGCGGTACGAGCGTTCAGACAAACGGGCATTGGCCAGCAGCAGCGGAATACCGGCTTTGTGGCAATTTGCGTACAAGTTGGGCCATATTTCGGTTTCGATCACGATGCCCAGCGTGGGGCGGGCACGGTCGATAAAACGGCCTATGGTGCCGGGCAGGTCAAACGGCAGGTAGCAATGTTCCACGGTGTCGCCAAACAGCCGCCGGACTTGTGCTGCGCCGGTGGGGGTGGTGGTGGTGACCAATACCGCCCAGTCTGGGTGTGTGGCTTGCCATTGCCGGATCAGTGGTGCGGCGGCCACGGTTTCGCCCACCGACACGGCATGCACCCACAGGCGCGGGCGTTTGGGCAGGTCAGGCATGTAGCCCAGACGTTCGCCCCAGCGTTGCATGTAGTCGGGGTTGGTGCGCCCTTTGAACCACAGGCGCACAAAGGCCAGCGGCAGCAGCAGGGTCAGCAGCAGCGAGTAGAGCGAACGTATCATGTCTCGGCCTGTGGGGGTTGAGGGGCGGTGGCCAGCACGGCATGCACTTCGCGCAGCACGTGTTCGGGCGTGATGTCGCGCAGGCAGCCAAATTCGCCGCCGCAGCTGGGGCGGCGTCGGCACGGCGAGCACGCCAGGCCCAGCCAGATCACCCGGCCATTGGGCCGCCCGGTGCGCTGGTAGGGGCAGGTGGAGCCAAAAATGGCCACGGTGGGCCGGTCCAGGGCTGTGCCCATGTGGGTCAGGCCGGTGTCCACTCCCACCAGCAAGGCCGAGTGGGCCACCAGCGCCACCGCCTCTGCCAGACCGGTCTGGCCCGCCAGGTTCACGGTACGCGGATCGGCGGCGGCCAGGCGCTGCGCCGCGGCGGCATCGCCCGGCCCGCCCAGGATGACGGGCCGCAGCCCGGTGCTGTCGGCCAGCTGGGGCAGCAAGTGTTGCCAGTGCTCTTCGAACCAGTGCTTCTGTGGCCGCGTGGTGAAGGGCGCCACCACGGCGTAACCGCCCGGCACCAGCTGGTGCTGGCCCAGCTGGGCCAGTGCCGCCTGCCCGGCAGCGGGCGACACCGTGAGGCTGGGGTGAAAGGTCGTGGCCTCCAGCCCGATGGCCTGCGCAAAGTGCTGGTATTCCGACGACATCAGCTCGCGCGGCTCGTGGTCGCGCGCCACCACCTCCGTCATCAGCCACTGGCTGCCTTCCTTGGAGCCCAGCCCCACGCGCCGGGGGGCACCCGAGAGCCACGCCAGAAAACCGCTTTTCATCAGGCCTTGCAGGTCGAGCGCGGTGTCAAACCGGCGCGCTCGTAACTGGCGTCTGAATTGCCACACCTGGCGCAGCAGTTCCAGCTTGCGGCCCTCGCGCCACAGCGTGCGCCAGGCCTGCTTGGGCCAGAGGATGACCTCGTCGATGTTCGGGTCAGGCGTCAGCAGCTCGTGGATGCCGGGCTCCACCAGCCAGGCGATGTGGGCGTCGGGGTACTGGCGCCGCAGCACTGCGGGCAGGGCGGACGTCATCACCACGTCGCCAATGGCGGAGGTGCGCACGATGAGAAAACGGTGTGGCATCTTGCGCTTTAAGCCGCCAGCAGTGCCGCCACGCACGCCTGCAGGTCGGCGTAGACGCCATCGGCTTCGGGGCCGCTGGTGTCGCTGGATTCGGCGTTGCTGGAGCGCACCCGGTACGCCCGGCCGACGCCAGCGGCGCGTGCGGCCTCAATGTCGGAGGGCTTGTCGCCGATCAGGAGGGAGTCGGCCAGCGACAGGTTGAGCTCGCGCGCGGCCTGTAGGATCATCCCGGGGGCGGGCTTGCGGCAGTCGCAATTGGTGGCCAGTTCGGCGACCGCTCCTTGCGGGTGGTGCGGGCAGTGGTACACCGCGTCTACTGCCGCACCGGCTTCGGCCAGCGCCTGTTGCATCTGGGTGGTGAGGGCCTGGTACTGTGTTTCGGTGTAATAGCCGCGTGCAATGCCGGACTGGTTCGTTACCACCACCAAGGCGTAGCCCGCTTGCTTGAGTTGGCGCATCGCGCCAATGGCACCGGGGATGAATTCAAAATCTTCCCAGCGGTGGACGTAGGCATGGTCGCGGTTGATCACACCGTCGCGGTCCAGAAACACCGCTTTGCGCGGGGTGGTGCCGGCGGTGGCCGATTCCCCGGCGCGGATGCGCTGCACCAGTGCGGTGGTCGAATACCCATCCACAAACGGGATGGCCACCGCATCACCGCCCCAGCTGCGCACCAGCCGGGTTTCGGCCAGCGTTTCCATGTCGTAGTCGCCGCCTTTGACGTACAGGTCGGGGCGCACCTCTTGCAGCAGCTCCACCGGCGTACGTTCGTCAAAAAACGTGACCAGGGACACCGAGGCCAGACCGGCTAGCACCGCAGCCCGATCTTCGGCCCGGTTCAATGGACGGTCGGGGCCTTTGCCCAGCATTTTGGCGGACACATCGGAATTGATGGCCACGACCAGCGTGCCACCCAGCGTCCGTGCCCGGTGCAGATAGTCCACATGGCCCCGGTGCAACACATCGAACACGCCATTGGTGAACACCAGCGGGCGCGGCAAGGTGGCCAAGCGTGCAGGCAGCGCAGTGCGCGGGCAGATTTTGTCGGTCAGTTCGTTCACGTGAACAGTTCCTCGTAACTCAGCGTGGCGGTGCCGAACTTGGCCACCACCAGCCCGCCGGCGCGGTTGGCGTGCTGCATGGCCTGGGCCAGCGGCAGCCCGCAGGCCAGCATCAGCGCCAGCGTGGCAATCACGGTGTCGCCTGCGCCGGTCACGTCGGCCACCTCGCGCGCCTGGGCCTGGATGTGCGTCACGCCTCTGGCCTCGAACAGCGACATGCCTTCCTCGGAGCGCGTCAGCAGCAGCGCCTGCAAGCCCAGCCGCTGGCGCAACTGTTGCGCCTTCTGTTCCAGCTCGGCCTCGCTGCGCCAGTGGCCCACCACCTGCGCCAGCTCGCCCCGGTTGGGGGTGATGACGCTGGCGCCAGCGTAGCGGTCGTAGTCCACGCCCTTGGGGTCGATCAGCACCGGCTTGCCCGCTTGGCGTGCCAGTTCAATCATGCGCGGAATGTGGGCCAGACCGCCCTTGCCGTAGTCCGAGAACAGCACCACATCGTGTTGCGGCAGCGCCGTGGCAAACGCCTCCAGCATACCCAGCAGGATTTCGTGGTCGGGTTCGCGCTCAAAATCCACCCGCAGCATCTGCTGCGCGCGCCCGATCATGCGCATCTTGACGATGGTTTGCAGCTGCGGGTCTTCGCCCAACACGGCCTGCACGCCGCGTTCGGTCAACAGGGCGCGCAGGCGCTGTGCGGGCTCGTCCTGGCCCACCATGCTCAACAGCGTGGCTTGCCCGCCCAATGTTTGGATGTTGAGCGCCACGTTGGCCGCACCGCCCAGCCGGTCTTCCTGCCGTTGCACGTGCAGTACCGGCACCGGTGCTTCCGGCGAAATGCGGTTGACCTCACCAAACCAGTAGCGGTCCAGCATCACGTCGCCCACCACCAGCACGCTGCTGGCGGCCAGGGTGGTCGCACCGGGGCAGCCGCTAGGCTCAGGCAGATGGCGCTGGCCGTTCATGCCAACCCCAGCGTTTCTTCAATCAGGCCGCACAGGGTGTGCCCGATCAGGATGTGCGCCTCCTGGATGCGCGCCGTCACCGGGCTGGGCACCACGATGGCCACATCGCACAGCTCGCGCAGCACGCCGCCGTCGCGCCCCAGCAGGCCGACCACGCCAATGCCCAGCGCCCGCGCTTCCTGCACCGCCCGCACCACGTTGCGCGATTGCCCCGAGGTCGAGATCGCCACCAGCACGTCGCCACCCCGCCCCAGCGCCACCACTTGGCGCGCAAACACCTCGTCAAAGGTGTAATCGTTGGCAATGCAGGTCAGCGCCGAGCTGTCGGTGGACAGCGCCAGCGCCGCCAGTGGCCGGCGGTCGCGCACAAAGCGGCCCGTCAGTTCGGCGGCCAGGTGCTGGCTGTCGGCGGCGGAGCCGCCGTTGCCGCAGAACAGCAGCTTGTGGCCCTGCTGCAGCGCCTGTGCTGCCAAGGCGCCCGCCTGCGCCACCGGCGCCGCCAGGGCGTCCAGCGTGTCAAACAGTGCGCGGTGCTCGTTGAGGTTGCGCAGGAAGAGGTCGGTCATGGGTGTGTCGGTGGGGGGATGTGCATCTGTTATTGTCTGCGATATTTTTGGCTTCACACGGGCGGCCCCTGCTGGCGCGCCGGTCTGCACTATGGAACTCAACCCCACGGGCCAGCAGTTGCTGGCCTACGTCCGGCCGCAGTGGCGCATGTTTGCCACCGCGCTGCTGTTTTTCACGCTCAGTTCGGCGGTCGAGCCCATCATCCCGGCCCTGTTCAAGCAGCTGATCGATTCCGGCTTCCAGGACGGCCTGACCTTTCCGTTGTGGCTGGTGCCGCTGGTGGTGATTGGCCTGTTCCTGGCGCGTGGCGCGCTGGGCTTTGTGGGCGCCTACGCCATGAACTCGGCCACTTCGTCGATGGTGCTGGGCCTGCGCCGCGACCTGATGCGCGCCCTGCTGCGCGCCGACGCCCGCCTGTTCACCACCCTCAACCCCGGCGTGGCGGTGACCAAGATCATCAACGACCCCCAGCACGCCTCCCAGACCATCGGCAACTCGATGGTGACGCTGATCAAGGACTCGACCACGCTGCTGTTCCTGGTGGCCTACCTGTTCTACCTGAACTGGGAGCTGACGCTGATCTCGTTTGTCTCGATGCCGCTGCTGGGCGTCACCATCCAGCTGGTGCGCAAGCGCCTGCGCCGCGTGGGGCAGGAGCAGTACCGTTCGCAGCAGGCGCTGGTGGGCATTGTGGACGACAACGCCAGAGCTTGGCGCGTGGTGCGCACCTTTGACGCCGCCGACTTCGAACTGCAACGCTTCGATGCCGAAGCCGTGCGCCACCGCCGCTGGTTGCTCAAGCAGGTGGCCACCGGCGCGCTGGTCACGCCCATGACGCAGGTGGTGGCGGCCATTGGCGTGTCCACCATCATCACGCTGGCGCTGTGGCAAGCCAGCCAGGGCGCGGCCACGGTGGGCGAGTTCGTCTCCTTCATCACCGCACTGCTGATGACGATCTCGCCCATGCGCCACCTCGCCGACGTGTTCCAGCCCATCAACAACGCACTGATCTCGGCCCGGGGCTCGTTCGAGCTGCTCAACATCGCGCCCGAGCAAGACCACGGCCGCGCCGTGCTGCCAGAGTGCCGGGGCCAGATCGACTTCTGCCACGTCACCGTGCATTACGAGGGCGCGCCACAACCCGCGCTGGCGGGGCTGGACTTGCACATTCCGGCGGGCCACACCGTGGCACTGGTGGGGGCCTCGGGCGCGGGCAAGACCACGATCATCAACGCCCTGCTGCGCTTTGCACACGCCACCCAGGGCGAGGTGCTGCTGGACGGCCAGCCCATCGAGTCACTGGCCCTGGCCAGCCTGCGCCGCCACTTTGCGGTGGTGTCGCAGGAGATCGTGCTGTTCGATGGCAGCCTGGCGCAAAACGTGGCCTACGCCAGCCCCACCGGCGTGGATCGGGCGCGTGTGGAGCGTTGCCTGCGCGCGGCCAACCTGTGGCCGTTCGTGGAGCAGCAGCCCCTGGGCCTGGACGCCCCCATCGGTGCCAACGGCAGCCTGCTGTCGGGCGGGCAGCGCCAGCGCCTCGCCATTGCCCGCGCCCTGTACCGCGACGCGGCGGTGTGGATCTTTGACGAAGCCACCTCCGCGCTGGACTCCGAATCGGAGCAGGTGGTGCAGCGTTCGATCGAGGAGCTGCGCCGCACCAAGACCCTGATCCTAGTGGCGCACCGCCTGAGCACCGTGCGCAACGCCGACACCATCTGCGTGCTGTCCGAAGGCCGCATCGCCGAGCAAGGCACCCACGATGAACTGATGGCGCTCAACGGCACCTACGCCGGCATGGTGCGGCTGCAGCAGGGCGGTTGACGCCGGGCGGAAAACCGCTCAGGCGGCCAGCGCGCGCTGGTACACGCGCAGCGTGTGCGCCAGCATGGTGTCGATGGAAAACGCCTGCTCGAAACGCTGGCGCGCCTGCAGGCCGAACTGTTGCGCCGTGGCCGGATGCTGCATCAGGTGCTGGATGGCCTGCGCCAGCGCCGCCGGGTCTTCGGGCGGCACCAGCAGGCCGTTCACCCCATCGGCCACCACTTCCGGGATGCCGCCCACGCGGCTGGCCACGATGGGCTTGCCCGCAGCGCAGGCTTCCATCAGTGCCAGGCCCAGCCCTTCCGAGCGCGAAGGTTGCACCACCACGTCAGCGGCGGCCAGCAGCTCAGGGATGTCGTCGCGCCGCCCCAGCCACATGGCCAGGCCGTCGGTGTCGTGCGCGTGCTGCTGCTGGCCCCAGGCCGTTTCCTGGCCGGCAAACAGCCATTGGACAGTGCCAATGCCTGCCTGCTGCTGCAACAGCCGTGCCGCCGACAGCGCAACGTCGTGCCCCTTGACCTCGGCCACCCGGCCCACCAGCAGCACGGCGGTGTCGTGCTCGGCCAGCCCCAGCGCCTGGCGCGTGGCCTGCCGTGCATCGGGCGTGCATACCGCTTGGCAGTCGCGGGCGCCGGGAAACACCACCTCGATCCGCTCCGGCGCAAAACCGCGCATTACCAGATGATCCTTGACCGCCTGCGACACCGCAATCAGCGGTTGGTGGCGGGGGTAGCGTTTCCACGTGGTGAGGTCGTGTACCGTGCTCACCAGCCGCTGCCCTGTCCAGCGCGCGGCCCATTGCCCGTACCACGCGGCGCGCACCAGGTGGGTGTGGACCAGGTCGTAGCGCTGGCGGCGCAACAGGCGCACCAGCCGGTACAGCGCCACCGCGTCGTAGTGGCCCCGGAAGTCAAAATCGTGTACCACAAAGCCGCCTTCGGCCAGGCGCTGCCCGATCCACGCCTGCCGTGGTGCGGCGACTTCCACCGTGTGCCCCGCCGCCCGCAAGCCCGCGCACAACTGCAGCAGGTGTTGCTCGGCGCCGCCGTACTTGTGGTTGTGCAGAATTTGCAGAATGCGCATGGTCAGTCGTCGCGTGGGGTGCCGGGGTGGGGCGATCGCATCAACAACGCGCTGAACAGCACGAACAACGCCGCCGTGTTGGAGCGCCACAGGTAGCTCTCGAACAGGCACACCACCGCCATGAAGGTGACCAGGCCCACGCGCCAGTCCGACAGCGCATCGCCCCAGCCTTGCCACAGCGCCGGTGGAAACAGCACCAGGCCCAGCACCAGCGCACCCAGCACGCCGGTGCAGGCCAGCACAAACAGGTATTGGTTGTGCGGGTTGACCGTGGTCAGCCAGGCCGGGCTGTGTTGGGCGTTGACGCGCGCGTATTCCCGCGTGAAGTCGCCCGCGCCCACGCCCAGCAGCGGCTCTTGGGCCCACAGGCGCAGCGAATTGGCGTAGAAGTTGAGCCGCAGCCCGACTGAGGTGTTGACGGCGGCCTCGCGGTGGGTGGCCTCGTGCAGCGCCAAGTCCACCCGCTCGCGCAGGTAGGGGCTGGCGCTGTAGCTGATGCCCGCCAGGCCCGTGACCACCACCAGCGCGCCCGCGACGGCCTTCCAGGGTTGGTGGCGCAGCCGTTGCAGCACCAGCAGCGCCGCCAGCACCAGAAACGTGACCTGCCCCGCGCGCCCGCCCGAGAACACCAGGTTGACCGTGGTGGCCAGCCCCAGCACCGCCCACAGCCCGCGTTGCCAGCCCTGCGCCGCCCAGGCCCGGTACCACGTCAGGTAGCCCGCCCACGCCAGCGCTGGCGCGTACAGGATGCGGTCCACGAAGGGTGCGGTGTCCTCGGGCTTGTTGTCCAGCCGGATGCCGACTGGCCATTCCGTAAGCCAGTGCATCTGCACCCAGTTGTAGTAGGCCAGCACCTCGCAAAACGCACAACCCGCCAGAAAGAAGGCCATGCAGCGCGGCAGCCACTCCCGCTGCGCCACCGCCAAATACAGGCCCGACAGCAAGAACAGGCCATAACGGCGCACCGCGCGCCAGCCTTCCGCCATGTCCTGCGTCCACAGCAGCGACAGCACAAACACCCAGAAGAAGGCCTGGAAGATCCAGAACAGCGGCTCGCCGCGTACACGTTGCCACAGCCGGGTCCAGTTGCCACCCAGCAGCGTTACCAGCAGCAGCACCAGCGTGAGCTGGTACACCGGTGCAATGTGGATCGGCAAAAAAAAGAACAACGCCGCAAACAACCACGGCGTCGCCCGCTCCGTCCAGTGTGTATTCGCGCTCATGCGGCCACATCCGGTAGCAGTCTGATGCCACCCAGCTCGAACGTCCTGGCCATGGATTGACGCTCCGCGTCGGACTTGAAACGCACCTTGTCCCAGCCAAAGGCCACCACTTGAGTTGAGGCCGCGCCCACCTGGCGTGCAAACAGCAGCGCGGTGGAGCGCACACCCACCACAGCATCGTAAGGTGTATGTGCCAAATGTTCTTCCAGGGTTTCGTTTAGCGTCAGTAACCGATAGTTAGGCTGGTTCATTTCCTGTTGCACATCCTTGGGGTGCCCCTTGTAATAAATTTCGTCAAAATCTTGTTGTCGCAGCCAGTGGTGGATGGCCTCGCCCGTGATCAGGCTGTCGGTGGCACTCATCAGTCCTGCGCCTGCTAATGGCTGGCCAATCACCAAGGCGCGTCGCGTCGAGGGAGATGTATCTGGCGTGGTGTGGGTCGGGGTGACGAGGGGGGGGAGCGTCACCGTCTTGTGGGCGGGATATTCGTGCGGCAAACCGGGCAGTACGTAGATGCGGTCGCAGAACGGCGCGTCCGAGCCAATGCGGTCGCCCGCAAAACACCAGTAGTCCAGCTCTGGCGCCACCAGCCGGCGCAGGCGGCGCAGGCGCTGCCCCAGGCGCTTGGGCCACGACAGCGGGTAGCGCCGCGTGCTGATGATGCCATCGGGCAATATGCGCGCGTGCATGGTGCCAGCGCCGCACAACCTGGGCAAGGCACGCAAAAAGTAGTTGATGGCCTCGGTGTCGAACACCGCGCTGTGGATGTGCAGTTGCTGGCACGGCCCCACCCAGTCGGCCACCAGCTGCAGGTTGGCCTGCTGGCGGCGCAGGCGCCCGAGGCGGCCCGGCAGCGGCTCCCAGCGCGGCCACGGCATGTAGCCGCTGGCGTCCCATTCCTGCGCCTGCACAATCGGTGCCACACCGGGCTTGTACCAGACCAGCACCTGGCGCGCACCGCGCTCGTGCGTCTGCGCAATGCGCCGCGCCGCCAGGTACTGCAGCGGTGACGCGACAAAATACAGGGCCACAGTGGCCGACGGTGAGGCAGTTGCCATGGAGCAGCGGTGCGCGGTGGTGAAAGGTGAAGGTGTGTGCGCGAAGGTAAGTGCCTGGCCCGGTTCAGGCATCGCCGCCAAACAAGTCCCGCGTGTAGACCTTGTCGGCCACATCGTCCAGTTCAGGCGTGCGGCGGTTGGCCACGATCACGTCCGACACACGCTTGAATTCGGCCAGATCCTGCAGCACGCGCGAGTTGTAGAAGCGGTCCTCTGTCAGCATGGGTTCGTACACCACCACCTCCACGCCCTTGGCCTTGAGGCGCTTCATCACGCCCTGGATGCTGCTGGCGCGCAGGTTGTCGCTGCCCGCTTTCATCACCAGGCGGTGGATGCCCACCACCTGCGGGCGGCGTTGCAGGATGTCGCTGGCAATGAAGTCTTTGCGCGTGCTGTTGGCGTCCACAATGGCGCGGATCAGCGTCTGTGGCACGTTGCGGTAGTTGGCCAGCAGTTGCTTGGTGTCCTTGGGCAGGCAGTAGCCGCCATAGCCAAAACTGGGGTTGTTGTAGTGCGCGCCGATGCGTGGATCCAGGCACACACCGTCGATGATCTGGCGCGTGTCCAGGCCGTGCGTGGCGGCGTAGGTGTCAAGCTCGTTGAAGTAGGCCACCCGCATCGCCAGGTAGGTGTTGGCAAACAGCTTGATGGCTTCGGCCTCGGTGCTGTCGGTCAGCAGCACGGGCACGTCGGGCGCCAGTGCGCTGGTGCGCAGCAATTCGGCAAACTGGCGCGCGCGCGCCGACTGGCTGCCCACCACGATGCGGCTGGGGTGCAGGTTGTCGTGCAGCGCCCGGCCTTCGCGCAAGAATTCAGGCGAGAAGATCACCTCGGTGCTGCCGCAGCGTTGCTGCAGCTGTGCCGTAAAGCCCACCGGCACCGTGGACTTGACGACGATACAGGCCTGGGGCCGGTGCCGCAGCACGTCCTGCACCACGGCCTCGACCGAGCGGGTATCAAAGCCGTTGGTGTCGGCGTCGTAGTCGGTGGGGGTGGCCACCACCACAAAGTCGGCGTCGGCGTAGGCCTCGGCGGGGTTGCTGGTGGCGTGCAGGTGCAGCGTGGCCTGCTGCAGGTAGCACGTGATGTCGGCGTCCTCGATCGGGCTGGTGCGCTGGTTCAGCGCCGCTACCCGGGCTGGGTTGATGTCGAGCACCACCACCTGGTGGCGCTGGGCCAGCAATACGGAAATGGACAGGCCCACATAGCCCATGCCTGCGACGGCTATCTTCATGGGGCGAGTACCGCGTTGATGGCTTGCAGGTCGGCGTCCTGCAGCACGCCACTGGCCTGCTTCAGCTTGAGGCCACCCACCAGCACGTTGTAGCGCGCTTGCGCGAGTTGCGCCTTGGTCTGGTAGAGCTGGCTCTGGGCGTTGAGTACGTCTATGTTGATGCGCACGCCCACCTGGTAGCCCAGCTGGTTGGCCTCCAGCGCGCTCTGGCTGGAGGTCTCGGCGGCCTGCAGTGCCTTGACCTGGCCCAGCCCCGATACCACGCCAAAGTAGCTGGCGCGCGTGGCCTGCACCGCGCCGCGCCTGGCCGCTTCCAGGTCGTTGCGGGCCTTGTCCTCCAGCGCCAGCGTTTCCTTGACGCGGTTTTGCACCGCGTAGCCGCTGAACACCGGCAGGTTGAACTGCACGCCCACGCTGGCGGTGTGGTTGCGCACGTAGCTGGCGCTGCCAGCTGTGTTGGAGGGCGCACGCGCCAGCTGGTACTGTGCCACCGCGTCCAGCGTGGGCTGGTGGCCGGTTTGCGCCTTGCGCGTCTCCAGCTGCGCGATGGTCAGGCCCAGGCTGGCCTGTCGCACGTTCGGGTGTTCGGCTTCGGCGCGCGCTACCCAGTGCTGCAGGTCGTCGGGGGCCACAGCGGGCAGGGCCGCGTCGGGGCGCAGGCGCCACGGTGCGGTGTTGGTCTGGCCCACCAGTTGGTCCAGCGCCAGCCGCTTGACGCGCAGGTCGTTGTCGGCGGCAATTTCCTGCGCCGTCACCAGGTCGAATTGCGCTTGCGCCTCGTGGGTGTCGGTGATGGTGGCGGTGCCGACCTCGAACTGGCGCCGCGCGGCGGCCAGCTGCTGTGCCACGGCGGTCTTTTGTGCCTGCACAAAGGTCAGGTTGTCCTGCGCCGCCAGCACGTCAAAGTAGGCCTGCGCGGTGCGCACCAGCACATCTTGTTGTGCCGCCTGCAGCCGCGCCTGCGCCACTTGCAGTGCCTGCTGGGCCTGGTCGTAGGTCAGGCGGTTGGCGGGGCGGTACAGCGGCTGGCGCCCGGTGAGCTGCACGTTCTGGCTGTTGAAGCTGTCGTCCTGCGTTGGCACATTGCTGTCGCGCCGGCTGGCGGTGGCGTCAGCGGCCAGCGCCACGTTGGGCAGCAGTCCGGCCTGCGCCTGTGCCGCCTGGGCCACGCTGGCCTCGTACTGCGCGCGGGCCGCCAGGAAGGTGGCGTCGTAACCCTGCGCCGCCTCGTACAGCGTCTGCAGGCTCTGGGCCTGGACGCCGCCCCAGCACGCCAGCGCCAGCCCACCCAGCAGGGCACCCCGCTTCCAATGGGCGCGGCGCGTGCCAGGTGCCGGGACGTCGGACAGGGTGGGGTGCAGGCGTGGTGGGGTGGTCATGGGGGCAGGGCGTTGGTAAAGCAGGAAGGCAGTGACGTGTGTGTGGCGGGCCGCTTCAATACCGCGGCACCGTGGCGTCCACCTCGTGCGACCAGGCGTCGATACCGCCACTCAGGTTCACCACCTCGTCAAAGCCGTGCTGCTGCAAGAAGTGCGTCACCTGGGCGCTGCGCGCGCCGTGGTGGCACAGGCAGGCGATGGGCCGCTCGCGCGGCAAGTCCTGCAGACGCGCCGGAATGGTGTGCATGGGCATGTGCAGCAGCTCGAAACCCGCAGGCTTGACGCTGGCGGTCTGCAGCTCCCAGGGTTCGCGCACATCCAGCACCACGGGCAGCGTGCCGTCGGCGGGGGTGTGTTCGGCCAGCCAGGTGGCCAGCTGGGCGGGGCGGATGGCAGGCAGCATGGTCTGTCCCGCCTCAGAAACGGAAGGTGGACGGGCGCGGGAAGTTCAGCAGGCGCGGCACCACCGTGTCCCACGGCTGTTCGGTGTGGAAGCGCGCCGGGCCCACGCAGCGGATGATGGTGGCGCGCATGATGGGCTCATCGCCCACCACGGCAAACAGGCGCCCGCCGGTCTTGAGCATGTCCAGCAGCACCTCGGGCACTTCGGCCACCGAGCCGCTGAGCACGATGGCGTCGTACGGCGCACCGGCCGAGCACGCGGCAAAGAACTGCTTGGCGGCGTCGGCTTCCTTCACCTCCACGTTGGTGATGCCCAGGCGCTCCAGCCGGGCACGGGCGCGGCGCGCCAGCGTCGGGTCGATCTCCAGCGTGGTGACGTGGGCGGCCTGGCTGGCCATCAGCGCGGCCATGTAGCCCGAGCCGGTGCCAATCTCCAGCACCTTGTCGGTGGGCTGCAGCGCCAGCTCCTGCAGCGTGCGTGCCTCCACGCGCGGGGCCAGCATGCACTGGCCGTCGGCGCCCTGCGGCGTCAGCGGAATTTCCATGTCCATCAACGCCAGCGCCTTGTAATCCTCGGGCACAAACTCCTCGCGCTTGATCTCGCCCAGCAGCGCCAGCACCTGGGCGTCCAGCACCTCCCAGGGGCGGATCTGCTGCTCAATCATGTTGAAGCGGGCTTGTTCAAAATCGAAAGGGGCGGTGACGGTGCTCATTGAATGAATACTCCGATGGGTATATGGGCGGATGCTCAGTTATTTTACCGGCCAGGGCCGCTGGCGCGTGTATGCTTGCAGCGGTGCCGATTGTCCGGTGTCTGTCCCCGCTTTTTTGAATCTGGATGTGAAAAATGAGCCCATCTGAAACCATCGTGCTGGCTGGCGGCTGCTTCTGGTGCACCGAGGCGGTGTTCGTGCGCGTCAAGGGCGTGCTCGACGTCGAGTCCGGCTACAGCAACGGCCACGTGCCCCAGCCCAGCTACGAAGCGGTGTGCAGTGGCCAGACCGGCCACGCCGAAGTCGTCAAGCTGACGTTCGACCCCACCGTCATCGGCCTGCGCCAGTTGCTGCACATCTTCTTTGCCATCCACGACCCCACCACGCCCAACCGCCAGGGCCACGATGTGGGGACGCAGTACCGCAGCGGCATCTACTGCACCACGCCGGAACAAGAGGGCGTGGCGCGCCACGTCATCGCCGAACTGCAAGCCGAGGAGGTGTTTGACGCCCCCATCGTGACCGAGGTGCAGCCGCTGCACAACTACTGGCCCGCCGAGGACTACCACCAGGACTTCTTTGACCGCAACCCCACGCAGGGCTACTGCTTGGCGGTGGCCGCGCCCAAGGTGGCCAAGTTGCGCCAAGTGTTTGCCCAATGGGTGCGCGACTGAGCGCCCACGTTATAATCTGCGGTTTTGCAGCGTTTCGCTGGCCGGGTGTGGTCAGTCGTGTGTCTCAAGCGTTGCGGAAAATTGCGGTGCACACGCGTGTGTGCGGTGCATCCCTCCATCCCCAACCTGAAGGAAACATCATGGTCGTAATCCGACTCTCCCGCGGCGGCTCCAAGGCACGTCCGTTCTACAACATCGTGGTCGCCCACCAGCAAAACCGCCGCGATGGCCGTTTCATCGAACGCATCGGCTTCTACAACCCGCTGGCCCGTGGTGGCGAAGAGCCGCTGCGTCTGGCGCTGGACCGCCTGACCTACTGGCAAGGCGTGGGCGCACAGGCTTCCGACGCTGTCGAGCGCCTGATCAAGCAGGCCACCAAGGCCGCTGCCGCCACCGCTGTTGCCGCTTAATCGCATGGCCGCCGTACCCGGTCTCGAGCCAGCCGCTCTGCCGCCCGACGCGGTCGAGCTGGGCCGGGTGCAGGAAGCCTGGGGGATCAAGGGCTGGGTGCGCCTGCACTCGCACAGCGCCGATCCCCTGGTGCTGCTCCACAGCAAGCGCTGGTACCTCTCCGTGCCACAGGGTCGCTACGCCCGTGGCTTTGACGCCTTCACCGGCACCGTGGTGGTGCAGGTGGCCGAAGTCAAGGTACACGCCGACGGCCTGGTGGCCAAGTTCGAGCCCGTGGCCGACCGCAACGCCGCCGAGGCGCTCAAGAGCGCCGTCATCTCGGTCTCGCGCGCCGATTTTCCGCCGTCCTCCAGCAGCGACGACGAGTTCTACTGGGTCGATCTGCTGGGCCTGAGCGTCGTCAACCGCGAAGGCGTGGCGCTGGGCGTGGTGCGCGATTTGCTGGCCACCGGCCCCAATTCCGTGCTGTGTCTCGAGTACGACGCCGACGGCAAGACCCACGAACGCATGATCCCGTTCGTTTCGGTGTACGTGGACAAGGTCGATCTGGCCGCGCGCTGCATCACCGTGGACTGGCAACCCGACTACTGATTTTCTGCGACTCAACGCCGTTGCGGCGGCTCCCGCCCATGCGCTTTGACGTCATCACCCTGTTCCCCGAGCTGTTTGCGCCGTTCCTGAGCCACGGCATCAACCGCCGCGCCTTCGAATCCGGCCTGGTGGATGTGCGCCTGTGGCAACTGCGCGACTTTGCCGAAGGCAACTACCGCCGCGTGGACGACCGCCCCTTTGGCGGCGGCCCCGGCATGGTGATGCTGGCCGACCCGCTGTACCGCTGCTGGCAGGCCATCCGCGCCGAGCGCAACGAGGCCGAACCAGCGCCCACCGTGCTGTTCTCGCCGCTGGGGCAGCGCCTGGCGCATCCGGTGGTGACGGGGTTTGCCTCCGGTCAGGGCGCCATTCTGGTCTGCGGCCGCTACGAGGGCATCGACCAGCGTTTCATCGACGCCTGCGTGGACGCGCAGCTCAGCCTGGGCGACTTTGTGCTCTCCGGCGGCGAGATCCCGGCCATGGCCTTGCTCGACGCCGTGGCGCGCCTGCAACCCGGTGTGCTCAACGACGCCGGCAGCCACCAGCAGGACAGCTTCAACCCCGCGCTCGATGGCCTGCTGGATTGCCCGCACTACACCCGGCCCGAAGTCTGGCACGGCCCGCAGGGCGAGGTGGCGGTGCCCGAGGTGCTGCTGTCGGGCAACCACGCCCGCATCGAGGCCTACCGCCGCCAGCAGCGCCTGCACACCACCGCCCAGTGGCGGCCCGACGTGCTGCAGCAGGTGCGCGCCGCCGGTGGCCTGACCCGGCAGGACGAGGCGGCCTTGCGCGCCGCTGGCGCCTGAACCCCGCTATAATCTTGGGTTTTTCGATCCTCTGTCGGCCGCCCGTCAGCTGCCTCTTTTGAGTGACGGGCCTTTAGTGCAGCGCGTTCATGATCGGAAATGAAGGAAAACCATGAACCTGATCCAAATCCTTGAGCAAGAAGAAATTGCTCGCCTGAACAAAGAAATCCCCGCTTTTGCGCCCGGCGATACCGTGATCGTCAGCGTGAACGTGATCGAAGGCACCCGCAAGCGCGTGCAGGCTTACGAAGGCGTCGTGATTGCACGCCGCAACCGTGGCCTGAACTCCGGCTTCATCGTGCGCAAGATCTCCAACGGTGAAGGCGTGGAACGTACGTTCCCGCTGTACAGCCCGCTGATCGCCAAGATCGAAGTCAAGCGCCGTGGTGCCGTGCGCCGCGCCAAGCTGTACTACCTGCGCGAGCGCAGCGGCAAGTCGGCACGCATCAAGGAAAAGCTGGGCGCGTAATCCGCCCGCACGGGCCGCTTGCGGCCTGTTCCATAAAGAAGCCACGCGGTGCAGATTGCGTGGCTTTTTTGTTGTTGGTGGCCGCTGTTGCGAGGGATCAGGATCAGAGTTCTTCCACGCGCTTCGGAGGGTAGCTGTCCCAGCTCTGGCAACCCGGGCAGTGCCAGAAGTACTGGCGCGCCTCGAAGCCGCAGGCGGCGCAGCGGTAGCGCTTGAGCGGTTCTGCCGAGCGTTCCAGCGCGGCCTTGATGCGCTGTTCTTCTTCGAGGGTGCCAAAGTGGGCGCCGTTGAGCCACAGCGCCGCCATCACCAGCGACGGTTCGCGCTCCAGGTGTTGCAGGTAGAGCTGGCGGCCGACGTCAGGGTCGTCCTGCAGGCTGGCCAGCGCACGCGTCACGTCCAGCGCGTGGCCGTGCTGTTGCTGGTAGTGTTGCAGGCATTGCACCGCCGCCTCGGTCTGCTGGCACATGCGCGCCCATTGCCCCAGGCTGTGCGCCACCAGCGGCAGGTGCAGCGGGGCGTGCGTGGCCAGCTGCTGCAGCGCCTGCAGGCCGCCCTCGGTGTGGTGCAGCGACTGGCGCAGGTCGGCCAGCGCAATCCAGCCGCGCGCCGAGCCGGGGGTCTGCTGGGTCACGGTTTCCAGCAGCGCCAATGCCTGCGTGGTCTGGCCTTGCTTGCGCAGCTGTTCGGCCTGTTCGCAGCGGTAGTGCGCCAGCCGCAGCGCAAAGGAGCCGTTGCCGCTGTATTCCAGCAGGCTGGCCACTTCGGCGGCCTGTTCCCAGTCGCGCGAGCGTTCGTAGATGCCCAGCAGCGCCAGGCGCGCTTCGGCCTCGAAGCTGGTGCCTTCCAGCTGGCGCAGCGCGGCCTCGGCGCGGTCCAGCAGCCCGGCTTTCAGGAAGTCGCGTGCCAGCGCGTGCTGGGCCCGTTCGCGTTCGGTGTCGCTGAGGTCGCCGCGCTGCAGCAGGTGCTCGTGCACGCGCACCGCGCGGTCGTAGTCACCCCGGCGCCGGAACAGGTTGCCCAGCGCGAAGTGCAGCTCCGAGGTGTCGGGATCGTTCTGCACCGCCTCGATGAAGGCGTCAATGGCCTCGTCCTGGCGCTCGTTGAGCAGGTGGTTCAGGCCCCGGAAGTAGGCGCGCGGGGTCTGGCGGTTTTCCAGCCGCCACTGGCGCAGGTCAAAGCGCGACGCCAGCCAGCCCAGTGCAAAGCTCAGCGGCAGGCCCCACAGCAGCCAGGTGAAATCAAAGTCCATGGGCGGTGGACGTGGCGGGCACGCCAGTCGTGACGGAAGGGTCGATAGCGGGCAGGTCGGCTGCGGCGTGGCCGCTGGTTGCCACCGCTGCAGGCGGGCGTTTGGCACACAGCCACACCGGTACCATCACCAGCATGCCCAGTGCCGCGCCCAGCGCCAGCGTGGCCAGCAGCACCAGCACCAGCGGCGCCTGCCAGTGGGCGCCAAAGAACAGCTTGACCTGCACCGAACCCTGGTTGTTCAGGGCAAAGGCGAACAGGGTAAAAAAAACGGCTGCCTTGAGCAGCCAGGTGAGGTATTTCATGTTGGTGCCTCAATCATGGCGGCCATTGTAGCGGGCCACTGCGCCGTGGCGCTCAAGTGGCGTCCACCACCGCCCGCAGGATCTTGCCGGGCTTGAAGTGCGGCACCCACTTGGCGGGCACCGCCACCTGGGTGCCCAGGCGCGGGTTGCGGCCCTGGCGCGGCGGGCGCTTATGCACCGAGAAGCTGCCAAAGCCCCGGATCTCGATCCGGCGCCCCTCGGTCAGGCTCTGCGCCAGGTGGTCGAGCAGCAGCCGCACCGCCTGTTCGGTGTCGTCCGGATCCAGCTGCAGGTGTGCCAGGCGCAGGGCCAAGGCGGCCATCAGGTCGCTGCGTGTCATGGGTGGAAAAGGGTAGGGGCTACAAAGGGACAATTTTGCAACAAAAAAGCCCGATGCTGGCGCACCGGGCTTGGCGGCCTGTTCAGGCCTCAACGGTCAACCGACGGATCAGTTATTGCCGCTGTCGAGCTTGGCGCGCAGCAGGGCGCCCAGGCTGGTGGTGCCGGCGTTGCCAGCGTTCTGGCTCAGGCTGGCCATGGCTTCTTGCTGTTCGGCCATGTCCTTGGCCTTGATCGACAGCTGGATGTTGCGGGTCTTGCGGTCGATGTTGACCACCACGGCGGTCACTTCGTCGCCTTCTTTCAGCACGTTGCGCGCGTCTTCCACGCGGTCGCGGCTGATTTCGGAGGCGCGCAGGTAGCCCACGATGTCCTCGCCCAGGTCGATTTCAGCGCCCTTGGCATCCACGGTCTTGACCTTGCCGGTGACGGTCTGGCCCTTGTCGTTGATCGACACGAAGGTGGTGAACGGGTCGCTGTCGAGCTGCTTGATGCCCAGGCTGATGCGTTCGCGTTCCACGTCCACGGCCAGCACCAGGGCTTCGACTTCCTGGCCCTTTTTGTAGTTGCGCACGGCGGCTTCGCCGGTTTCGTTCCACGACAGGTCGGACAGGTGCACCAGGCCGTCGATGCCGGCGGCCAGACCCACGAACACACCGAAGTCGGTGATGGACTTGATCGGGCCCTTGACACGGTCGCCGCGCTTGGTGTTCTGCGCGAACTCTTGCCACGGGTTGGCCTTGCACTGCTTCATGCCCAGGCTGATGCGGCGCTTGTCTTCGTCGATCTCCAGCACCATGACTTCGACTTCGTCGCCCAGCGAGACGAGCTTGTTCGGGGCCACGTTCTTGTTGGTCCAGTCCATTTCGGACACGTGCACCAGACCTTCGATGCCGGGTTCCAGCTCAACAAACGCGCCGTAGTCGGCGATGTTGGTGACCTTGCCGAACATGCGGGTGCTCGACGGGTAGCGGCGGCTCACGCCCATCCACGGATCGTCGCCCATTTGCTTGAGGCCCAGCGAGACGCGTTGCTTCTCGGTGTCAAACTTGAGCACCTTGGCGGTGATTTCCTGGCCAGCCGCCACGACTTCGGACGGGTGACGCACGCGGCGCCATGCCATGTCGGTGATGTGCAGCAGGCCGTCGATGCCGCCCAGGTCCACGAACGCACCGTATTCGGTGATGTTTTTGACCACGCCGGAAACGATGGCGCCTTCGCGCAGGGTTTCCATCAGCTTGGCGCGCTCTTCGCCCATCGAGGCTTCGACCACAGCGCGGCGGCTCAGCACGACGTTGTTGCGCTTGCGGTCGAGCTTGATGACCTTGAACTCCATGGTCTTGTTTTCGTACGGAGTCAGGTCCTTGGTCGGACGGCTGTCCACCAGCGAGCCCGGCAGGAAGGCGCTGATGCCGTTGACCATGACCTTGAGGCCGCCCTTGACCTTGGCGCCGGTGGTACCGGTGACGAATTCGCCGGATTCCAGGGCTTTTTCCAGGCTCATCCACGAGGCCAGACGCTTGGCCTTGTCGCGCGACAGGATGGTGTCGCCGTAGCCGTTTTCCACCGCTTCCACGGCCACGGACACGAAGTCGCCCACTTGGACTTCGAGTTCGCCCTGGTCGTTCTTGAATTCGCTGATCGGCACGTAGGCTTCGGATTTCAGACCGGCGTTGACCACCACGTGGTTGTGCTCGACGCGCACGACTTCAGCGGTGATGACTTCGCCCGGGCGCATTTCAGCGCGTTGCAGCGATTCTTCGAACAGGGCGGCAAAAGATTCAGACATGTAGTTTCCTAGACCACGTACCCGACGGAACCGGGATGGGCACGCAGCGTGTGCAAAAGTGCTTGGTCTGGCGACCAAACGGGTTGAGGTTCAAAGAACCCGGTGACCGGCGGACGGCGGTGCGTCCGGCGCAGCCACAGGGGCCTGTGGGGTTACGCCCCGGCAAAAGGGCGTTGTGCCTGCCAGTGCGCCAACACCTGTTGTACCGAGGCTTCGATGCCGAGGTCGGAGTTGTCGAGCTGGAGGGCGTCTTGGGCGGCTTGCAGCGGCGCGTGCTGGCGCGAGGTATCGCGCGCGTCACGGGCCTGCAGGTCGGCCAAAAGGTCTATGAGTGTAGCAGTGCCACCCTGCGAAATCAATTGTTCATAGCGCCGTTGCGCGCGTTTTTCGGCACTGGCGGTCAAAAAGATTTTCAGCGGCGCGTCGGGGAAGATGACGGTGCCCATGTCGCGGCCATCGGCCACCAGCCCGGGCAGGCGTCGGAAGCTGTGCTGCAGTTGCAGCAGCGCCTGGCGCACTTCGGGCAGGACCGACACGCGCGAGGCGGCCATGCCTGCGGCTTCGCTGCGCACGGCGGTGGTCACGTCCTCGTCGGCCAGCCAGATGCGGCCCGCTGCAAAGCGTACCGGCAGGCCAGCGGCCAGTTCGCCCAGGCGTGTGGCCACGGCGGGGTCTTGCAGGCTGGCGGCGTCGGTGGTGATGCCAGCGCGTTCGGCGGCCAGCCCCACCAGGCGGTACAGCGCGCCCGAATCCAGCACGGCGTAGCCCAGTTGTTCCGCCACGCGGTGCGCCAGCGTGCCCTTGCCCGAGGCGGTGGGGCCATCAATGCACAACACCGGAATGTCGGCTGCGTTGGCCTGCACCACGCCAAACAGGGCTTCAAAGTAGTCGGGGAAGGTTTTGGCCACGCACTTGGGGTCTTCAATGCGCAGCGGCACCCGCGCCGGGTTGAACGCAGCCAGCGAGAAGCACATCGCCACGCGGTGGTCGTCGTAGGTGTGGATGCTGGCGGCGCGCCAGCCGTCGGTGGTAGGTGGCGTGACGCGGATGAAGTCGTGGCCTTCTTCCACGGTGGCTCCAAGTTTGCGCAGTTCGCAGGCCATGGCGGCGATGCGGTCGGTCTCCTTCACGCGCCAGCTGGCGATGTTGCGCAGCGTGGTGGTGCCTTGGGCGTACAGCGCCATCACGGCCAGCGTCATGGCCGCGTCGGGGATGTGGTTGCAATCGAGGTCGATGGCTTGGAGTGGCCACGCACCCCGGCGGATGTGCAGCGCGTTGGCGGAGCCGCTGATGTCGGCGCCCATGGCTTGTGCCGCTTCCACAAAACGGATGTCGCCCTGGATGGAGTCTAGCCCCACCCCTTGGATGGTGATGCCATCGGTGCCCGCACTGGCCGGTGCCAATGCTCCCAGTGCGATGAAGTAGCTGGCCGAGGAGGCATCGCCTTCGATGTGGATGCTGCCTGGTGAGGTGTAGCGGCTGCCTTGCGGGATGGTGAAGCGTTGCCAGCCGTCACGCTGCACCTGCACGCCAAACTGGGCCAGCAGCTTGAGCGTGATGTCGATGTAGGGTTTGGAGATCAGCTCGCCCACCACTTCCAGCGTGATGTCGCGCGTGGCCACCAGCGGCAAGGCCAGCAGCAACGCGGTCAGGAACTGGCTGGACACGTCACCGCGCACGCGGATGGGGGTGTCCAGCGCCAGTGCGGCGGGCTGGCCGTGGCCCACGCGCAGCGGCGGGTAGCCGTCCTGGCCTAGGTAGTCCACCGGGCAGCCAAGCTGGCGCAGTGCGTCCACCAGATCCCCAATCGGGCGCTCGTGCATGCGGGCAATGCCGCTGAGTTCAAACTGACCGCCCAGTTGCGTGGCCAGCAGGGCCAGCGCGGCGGTCAGGGGGCGCATGGCGGTGCCCGCGTTGCCCAGGAACAGCGCCGCCGAGCGCACGGGCAGCGCACCGCCCAGGCCGCGCACCTGCACGGTGTGTGCGCCCAGGTGTTCGATGCCGCAGCCCAGTTGCGCCAGCCCGGTGAGCATGACGCGGGTGTCGTCGGAATCGAGCAGGTCGTGTACTGTGGTTTCGCCTGCGCTCAGGGCCGCCAGCAGCAGCACGCGGTTGGAGATGCTCTTGGAGCCGGGCAGGGTCACGGTGCCACCCGCACTGCGCAGCGGTGGGAGATCAAGGAACGGAATGGCGTACATGGTCGGGCGTTTGGGCAAAGAGGGTGGGGCGGACACGGTGCGGGCGGCACACCGCATCCAGATTCAGGTGGAGGAGGGGACAGCGGGTGCGCCGGGTGTGTTGCTGCCGTTGCCGCCGCACAGTTGCCACTGCGCCCGCGCGGTGCTGGCCTGCGTGATGAGTTGTTGCAGCGCGCCGCCGTCGTTGGCGCGCAGCGTGTGTTCCAGCGCGTCCAGCGCCGTGCGGAAGTGCTGGGCTTGTGCCAGCACTTCGGTTTTGTTGGCCAGCAAAATGTCGCGCCAGATGCTGGGGTCGCTGGCAGCAATGCGGGTGAAATCGCGGAAACCCGGCCCGGCCAAGGCCAAAAACTCCGCCGCTTGCGGTTGGGCTTGGACAGCGTTCATGGCCGCAAACGCCAGCAGGTGCGGCAAGTGGCTGACGGTGGCGTAGGCTGCGTCGTGCGCTGCCGGGGTCATGTGCCGCACCCGACTGCCCAGGGCTTGCCATAACTCGGTGGCACGTTCCACTTGGGACGGGGCGGTTTCGGGCAGCGGGGTCAGAATGACTTGCCGGTCGCGGTACAGGCTGGCTTCGGCGTGGTCCACGCCCGCCCGTTCCTTGCCCGCAATCGGGTGGGCGGGCACAAAACCGGCCAGTTGCGCGGGGGTGGCCAGGGCGCGGCGCGCGGCGGCCACCACGTCGCTCTTGGTGGAGCCCACGTCCATCACCAGCGCCTGGGGGCCAAGTTGAGGCTGGATGGCCCGCAGCGTGGCTTCGGTGGCGGCCACGGGCACGGCCAGCAGCACCAGGTCGGCGCCCGATGCCGCCAGCGGTGCCGACGGCGCTTCGGCATCGATCACGCCCAGTTCCAGCGCCCGTTGCAGCGTGCGTGGCGACGGGCTGTAGCCCACCACACGGCGCACCAGACCGGCTTGTTTGAGCGCCAGCGCAAACGAGCCGCCCATCAGGCCGCAGCCGATCAGCCCGAGTTGTTCAAACATCTGCATCGGTGGGCCTGTTCAGTCGCACACTGGGTAGGTGCCCAGCACTTTGTAGAACGCGCACAGGCTTTGCAGCTCCTGCAGCGCCGCCGCTACCGGTGGTTGCGACGGGTGGCCCGCAATGTCGATGTAGAAGAAGTATTCCCACTGGCCAGACTTGGCCGGGCGCGACTCCAGCCGCGTCATCGACACGCCGTTGTGCTTCAGGGGCACCAGCAGGTCGTGTACCGCGCCGGGGCGGTTCGGCACCGACACCACTAGGCTGACGCAATCGCGCCCCGAGGCCGGTGGCGCGCCCAGCGTGCTGGGCAGGCACACCACGGCAAAGCGCGTGCGGTTGAAGGCTTCGTCCTGAATGGCGTGGGCCACCGTGTGCAAGCCGTACTGGCTGCCCGCGCGGCTGCTGGCAATGGCGGCCCAGTGGGGGTGCTCGGTGGCCAGGCGTGCGCCTTCGGCGTTGCTGGCGACCGCGTGCCGCTCCACGCCCGGCAGGTGGGTGTTGAGCCAGCCCTGGCATTGCGACAGCGCCTGCGGGTGCGCCACCACACAGTCGATGTGCTCCAGGCTGTTGGTCTGGCGCAGCAGGTGGTGGCGCACCAGCAGGCTGGTTTCGCCAATGATGTGCAGGGGCGAATGCAGCAGCAAGTCCAACGAGCGCGTCACCACACCTTCGGTGGAGTTTTCGACCGGTACCACGCCAAAATCGGCGCTGCCAGCGGCGGTGGCGTGGAACACTTCATCGATGTTGGCGCACAGTACCGGCGTGATGCTAGAGCCAAAATAGCCCAGCGCCGCTTCTTCGCTGAAGGTGCCCGCAGGGCCAAGGTAGGCGATGCGTTGGGGGGCCTCCAGCGCGCGGCAGGCCGACATCACTTCGCGCCAGATGTGGGCGATGCTGTTGGGCTTGAGCGGGCCGGGGTTGGCCTGTTGCAGTGTGGCAATCACCTGCGCTTCGCGTTCGGGGCGGAACACGGTCGAGCCCTCCACGCGCTTGACCTCACCCACCTCGTTGGCGTAGCTGGCGCGGCGGTTGAGCAGGGCCAGCAACTCTTGGTCGGTGGCGTCGATGAGTTGGCGGAGTTCGGCGAGGGTTTTCATGCTTGTTGCTCAAAGTCGCGCATATAGGCAATGAGGGCTTGCACGCCTTGCAGCGGCATGGCGTTGTACAGGCTGGCGCGCATGCCACCCACCGACTTGTGGCCCTTGAGCTGCAGCAGCCCGCGCGCCTTGGCCCCGGCCAAGAAAGCATCGTTGCGGCTGTCGTCGCGCAACAGGAACGGAATGTTCATGCGCGAGCGGCAATCCACGGCCACGCGGTTTTCGTACAGCTGGGACTGGTCGATGTAGTCGTACAGCAGTTGCGCCTTGGCGATGTTGCGCGCTTCCATGGCGGCCACGCCAGTCAAATCGCCTTCACGCTGTTGCTTGAGCCACTGGAAAATCAGGCCCGCGATGTAGATCGCGTAGGTGGGCGGTGTGTTGTACATCGACTGGTTGTTGTGGACCAGTTTGTAGTCGAACGCGCTGGGGCAAATCGGCAGTGCGTGGCCGATCAGGTCTTCGCGCACGATCACCAGTGTCACACCCGCCGGGCCAATGTTCTTCTGTGCGCCGCCAAAGGCCAGCCCAATGCGGCTCCAGTCCAGCGGGCGCGACAGCACGTTGGACGAGAAATCCACCACCAGCGGTGCGTCACAGCCCAGGGCTTTGAGATCGGGCAGCTCGTGAAATTCCACGCCGTGGATGGTCTCGTTGCTGCAGATGTGGACGTAGCTGGCATTGGCGCTCAGTTGCCAGCTGGCCGGGGCGGGCAGGGTGGTGAAGCCCGTGGCCTGGGCGCTGGCGGCCACGTGGGCGGTGCCGTAACGCTGCGCTTCCTTGGCCGATTTCTGGCTCCAGCCGCCGGTGACGACGAAATCCATGGGCTGCTGCGGGCCACGCCCCAGCAGGTTCAAGGGGATGATGGCGTTCTCGGCCAGCGCACCGCCCTGCATAAACAGGATCTTGAAGTGCGACGGCACCGCCAGCAGCTCGCGCAGGTCAGCTTCGGCTTGTTCGTAAATGGCAATGAATTCCTTGCCGCGGTGGCTCATCTCCATCACGCTCATGCCGCTGCCGTGCCAGTCCAGCATCTCGGCGGCGGCCTGTTGCAGCACGGCCTCGGGCATGATGGCCGGGCCAGCGGAAAAGTTGTAGGGGCGGTTCATGGTCTCAGGCTTGTGGGGGTGGAGGGTGCGGTCAGGCAGCGTCGGCGGTGCTGGCTGTTGCGTCCGAGGTCGGGGTGTCGTCGGCGCTGTCGATGGCGTCGGCGCCAGCGGCGTCGTTCTCGACGATGCGTTGCAGGCCGCTGAGTTGGGCACCTGCGTCCAGCGCGATCAGCGTCACGCCCTGGGTGGCGCGGCCCAGCTCGCGGATCTCGCTCACGCGGGTGCGCACCAGCACGCCGGTGTCGGTGATGAGCATGATCTCGTCGTCGGCGCGCACCAGCGTGGCGGCCACCACCTTGCCGTTGCGTTCGGATTGCTGGATGGCGATCATGCCCTTGGTGCCCCGGCCGTGTCGGGTGTGCTCGCCAATGGGGGTGCGCTTGCCGTAACCGTTTTCGGTCGCGGTCAGCACGCTCTGGGTCTCGTCCTCGGCCACCAGCATCGCAATCACGCTCTGGCCCTCTTCCAGGTTCATGCCGCGCACGCCACGCGCACTGCGGCCCATCGGGCGCACGTCGTTCTCGTCAAAGCGCACCGCCTTGCCGCCGTCGCTGAACAGCATCACGTCGTGCTGGCCGTCGGTCAGGGCCGCGCCAATCAGGTAGTCGCCTTCGTCCAGGTCCACCGCAATGATGCCCGCCTTGCGCGGGTTGCTGAACTCGTCCAGTGCCGTCTTCTTGACCGTGCCCATGCTGGTGGCCATGAACACGTAGCGGTCGCCGGGGAAGCTGCGCATCTCGCCGGTCAGGGCCAGCACCACGTTGATCTTCTCGCCTTCTTGCAGCGGGAACATGTTGACGATCGGGCGGCCCCGCGAACCGCGCGAGCCCGACGGCACCTCCCACACCTTGAGCCAGTACAGGCGGCCCCGGTTGCTGAAGCACAGGATGTAGTCGTGCGTGTTGGCAATGAAGAGCTGGTCGATCCAGTCGTCTTCCTTGGTGGCAGTGGCCAGCTTGCCGCGCCCGCCGCGCTTTTGCGCCCGGTACTCGCTCAAGGGCTGGCTCTTGATGTAGCCGCTGTGGCTCAGCGTGACCACCATGTCGGTGGGCGTGATCAGGTCTTCGGTGCTCAGGTCTTGCGCGCTGTGCTCGATCAGGCTGCGGCGCGCGCCGGCCTTGGTGTGGCCAAATTCGGTTTGAATGGCGGTCAACTCATCGCCAATGATGGCCGACACGCGCTGTGGCTTGGCCAAAATGTCGAGCAGGTCGTCGATCTCGGCCACCACACCCTTGTATTCGGCAATGATCTTGTCCTGCTCCAGCCCAGTCAGGCGTTGCAGGCGCATCTGCAAAATTTCCTGCGCCTGGGTTTCACTCAGGCGGTACAGGCCGTCGGCGTGCATGCCAAAGTCGCGCTCCAGCGCCTCGGGGCGGTAGTCGTCGGCGTTGACCACGCCGCCATCGGCGCGGGTGCGGGTCAGCATCTGGCGCACCAGCGTGCTGTCCCAGCGGCGCGCCATCAGCTCGGTCTTGGCCACCGGCGGGGTCGGGCTTTCGCGGATGATGCGGATGAAGTCGTCCACATTGGCCAGCGCCACCGCCAGGCCTTCGAGCACATGGCCGCGGTCGCGCGCCTTGCGCAGGTTGAACACGGTGCGCCGCGTCACCACCTCGCGGCGGTGCTGCAAAAAGACGTCAATCAGGTCCTTCAGGTTGCACAGGCGCGGCTGGCCGTCGATCAGCGCCACCATGTTGATGCCGAAGGTGTCTTGCAGCTGCGTCTGCTTGTACAGGTTGTTCAGCACCACCTCGGGCACTTCGCCGCGCTTGAGCTCGATCACCACCCGCATGCCGTCCTTGTCGGACTCGTCCTGGATGTGGCTGATGCCCTCGATCTTCTTTTCCTGCACCAGTTCGGCAATGCGCTCCAGCAGCGTCTTCTTGTTGACCTGGTAGGGAATCTCATCGACGATGATGGCTTGGCGCTGGCCCCGGTCGATGTCCTCGAAATGGCATTTGGCGCGCATCACCACGCGGCCCCGGCCCGTGCGGTAGCCGTCGCGCACGCCATTGATGCCGTAGATGATGCCGGCGGTCGGGAAGTCGGGCGCCGGGATGATCTCCATCAGCTCGTCGATGGAGGCTTCGGGGTTGTGCAGCAGGTGCAGGCAGGCGTTGACCACCTCGTTGAGGTTGTGCGGCGGAATGTTGGTGGCCATGCCCACCGCAATGCCCGCCGAGCCGTTGACCAGCAGATTGGGCAGCCGCGTGGGCAGTACCAGCGGCTCGGATTCGGAGCCGTCGTAGTTGGGGCCGAAGTCCACCGTTTCCTTGTCGATGTCGGCCAGCGTCTCGTGCGCAATCTTGCTCAGCCGGATCTCGGTGTAACGCATGGCGGCGGCGCTGTCGCCATCGACCGAACCGAAGTTGCCCTGGCCGTCCACCAGCATGTGGCGCAGCGAGAAGTCCTGCGCCATGCGCACGATGGTGTCGTACACCGCCGAATCGCCGTGCGGGTGGTACTTACCGATCACGTCACCGACGATACGGGCCGATTTCTTGTACGGGCGGTTCCAGTCGTTGTTGAGCTCGTGCATGGCGTACAGCACGCGCCGGTGTACGGGCTTCAAGCCGTCGCGCGCGTCGGGCAGCGCCCGGCCCACAATCACGCTCATCGCGTAGTCCAGGTAGCTGCGGCGCATTTCCTCTTCGAGGCTGATGGGCAGGGTTTCTTTGGCGAAGGAGGTCATGGGCACACTGGACAAAACAAATAACCGCACATTTTAAGTCCGCCGTGGCGTGGTCGGGCCACGGGTCGGGGATTCGCTGGCGCGTGGGCATGTGTGGTGGGGGTACAACGCTTATTTGCGGCTGGCGGGTCAAATCGGTATCCTGTGCCGGGCCTGTGACGGGGGTTGCGATGCCCTTATGGCAGAATAGCCATACCGCTTGAGGTGGTGGATCATTTCAGGCGTACTCTTTTTATGCAGCAGGTGCTGCGCCTTTACCAAGAGGAAACCAATGAAAAAACTGAACAAAATTGCAATGCTGTTTGCAACCGTCGCCCTGGCCACCGCCGCTGGCGCGCAAACCGTGGACAACTGGCGCAATGGCACCGGCGAGCTGGTGTGGAAGGCCGGCGCCGACAACCTGTGCTGGCGCGACGCCAACTGGACCCCCGCCACCGCCGTGCAAGGCTGTGACGGTGCCATCGTGGCCCAAGCTCCGCAAGCTCCGGCTGTAGCCGTGGCCCCGGCTCCGGCCGCTGCACCCGCTCCGGCACCGGCTCCTGTGGCCGCTCCGGTGGTCGCCGCTTCCAAGGTGACCTACGCTGCCGACGCCTTCTTTGACTTCGACAAGGCCGTGCTCAAGGCCGAAGGCAAAGCCAAGCTCGACGACGTGATCGCCAAGGTCAAGGGCATCAACCTGGAAGTCATCGTGGCCGTGGGTCACACCGACTCCGTAGGCAAGGACGCCTACAACCAGAAGCTGTCGGTCAAGCGCGCTGAAGCCGTGAAGGCTTACCTGGTGTCCAACGGCATCGAAGCCAACCGCGTCTACACCGAGGGCAAGGGCGAAGCCCAGCCGGTGGCCGACAACAAGTCCGCCGCTGGCCGTGCCAAGAACCGCCGCGTGGAAATCGAAGTGGTGGGCACCCGCACCAACTGATCGTTCCATCTGACGACCGCAAAAAAACCGCGCCTGGCGCGGTTTTTTGTTGCCCCCGCCATAATGCACACCTATGGACCACACCACCCCACAGAACGTCGATCCGGCCGAACTGGCCAAATTCTCTGAGCTGGCCCACCGCTGGTGGGACACCGAAAGCGAGTTCCGCCCGCTGCACCAGATCAACCCGCTGCGCCTGGGTTGGATCCAGCAGCAAGTGCCCCTGGCCGGGCGGCGCGTGCTGGACGTAGGCTGTGGTGGCGGCATTCTGGCCGACGCCATGGCGCGCCAGGGCGCGCAGGTGCTGGGCATCGACCTGGCCACCAAGTCGCTGAAGGTGGCGCAGCTGCACGCGCTGGAGGCCGAGACGCCCAATGTGCAGTACCGCGAGGTCAGCGCCGAGGCTCTGGCCGCCGAGCAGCCGGGCCAGTTTGATGTGGTGACGTGTATGGAAATGCTGGAGCACGTGCCCGATCCGGCCTCCATCGTGCGGGCGTGCGCCACGCTGGTCAAACCGGACGGCTGGGTGTTTTTCTCCACGCTCAACCGCAACCCCAAGTCGTTCCTGTTTGCGATTGTGGGGGCCGAGTACGTGCTCAACCTGTTGCCCAAGGGCACGCACGAGTACGCCAAATTCATCAAACCCAGCGAGCTGGCGGGCTACTGCCGTCAGGCGGGGTTGGATGTGCAGGCCAGCAAAGGCATGGAATACAACCCATTGACGCGCCGTTACTGGCTCAGCAACGATACCAGCGTCAACTACGCGTTGGCCACGCGAAAGGCTGCCGCATGAGCCGCTTTGCCCACATTCAGGCGGTGCTGTTCGATTTGGACGGCACGCTCATCGACAGTGCGCCCGATTTGGGCTTTGCCGCTGACGTGATGCGGGTGGCGCGTGGCCTGCCATCGTTGCCGTTAGAGCATTACCGCTCGATGGCTGGGGCCGGTGCCCGAGGCATGATTCAGGTGGCGTTTGGGCATGGCCCCGATCACCCCGAATTTGAGGCCTTGCGCGAGGAATTTCTCAACAACTACGCGGCCTGCATGGCCCAGCGCACCACCGTGTTCGACGAAGTGGATGCCTTGTTGCAGACGCTGGAGCAACGTGGCTTGCCCTGGGGCGTGGTGACGAACAAGTGGGAACGCTTTGCCCTGCCGCTGACGGCGGGGATGCCGTTGTTCCGGCGCGCCGCCACCATTGTGGGTGGCGACACGACCCCGCACGCCAAGCCGCACCCTGAGCCGCTGTTCGAGGCTGCGCGCCGCATCGGCCTGCCGCCCGAGGTGTGCCTGTACGTGGGCGACGATGAGCGCGACATTGTGGCCGGGCGTGCTGCGGGTATGCCCACCGTGGCCGCGCGCTACGGCTACCTGGGCGCCAGCAGCGACGTGACGCACTGGAACGCCGATGCGGTGATAGAAAATCCGCTGCAGCTCTTGAATTTTCTGGAATTGGCGTAAACTATGCCGTTACAGGGGCTGCATTGGTTTCGACGTGGGTTCGGGCACGCAGCAGGGCATGTCGAGGTTCTGTCACCTCGTAAAACCGCAGAAAAAAACTAACTGCAAACGACGAACGTTTCGCACTCGCCGCTTAATCCGGTGAGCCTTGCAACAGTTGGCCGATGGGCTGGGCAAGGGCGGTCGTAAGACCGTCCAGGCTGCAAGGGAAATTACATGGGCTGGTCATCAGGCGGGCAACTTGCCGGGTGACGAGATTCAAGGTTGCTGGCCGGGTGCGTAGCGTGTCGCTGCGCGACGCACCGGGCAAGATCCAAACCAGACGACTACACATGTAGAACTGCGCGAAGAAGGCTTGCGGACGGGGGTTCAAATCCCCCCAGCTCCACCAGCACATCTGACAAAGGCCGTTAGGGACGTATTCCTAGCGGCCTTTTTCTTTGGCTGAATAGTTTTTGAAAAAGTGAGGCGTTTACCAGCGGCTGGCCCAGCGTTGCAGCCGGGGGCGCAGCGGCAGGACGGCGCGGTAGGCGGCTTCCAAGGCCCATGACAGGGGCGGCCACGCAAAGCACCAGCCCAGCACGCGCCAGCCGGGCAGGGCGCGCCACAGCCGCGCAAAGGCGGCGCCGCCGCTGAGCAGTTGGCCTTTGCTGTTGTCGCGCACGTGGAAGCGGCGCATGGCGGCTTCGCACGACAGGTCTGCGCCCAGCGTGGCGGTGCTGGCGCTCACGTCTACCCACTCCAGCGGGGCCGTTGCGGCTTGGCGGCGGTAGAGGGCGATCTCGCGTCGGCACAGCGGGCAGCTGCCGTCGTAGTAGATGGTGAGGGTGGGGGCTGGCATCGGCGGTGGCTCCAGGGTGGTGGGCAGGAGGGGGTCAGGCGCTGGCGAAGCGCCGGTACAGCGCGCGCACCACGGTGCCGATGAGGGGCAGCTTCATGTACAGCTCCTCGGTGGTGTCCCAGTAGTCGCGGTGGTAGCGCACCTTGCCATCGGCATCGAACTTGAGGTGCGAGCTGCCGTGCAACACGTGGGGTTGTGGTTTGCCTTTGAACTGGAAGTGGAATTCCCACACCAGCATGGCGCCGTTGGCATCGGCCACGTGTTCGGTGACGCGGAAGCCGGGGCGATCGACCTGCGTGAACATGTGGCTGAAGATGCGCTGGATGGCGGCCAGGCCTTGCACCTCGTTGAAGGGGTCCTTGAAGTAGGCATCGGCGCTGTAGAAGTCGGCAAAGCGCGCGACGCTGGCCGGGGCGAAGCTGTTGTAGAACTGGATCAGGCCGTCGAGGTGGGGCATGGTGCTAGCCACCCGTGAGGCGGCGGACAAGGGGAAAGTACCAGCGGTAGGGCAGCAGGGCCATGAACTTGAGCCAGCCGCTGAAGCGGCGGGGAAAGTGGATCTCGAACCGGCCTGAGCCCAAGCCGTTGGCAATGGCGCGCGCGGCCTGTTCGGGGGTTTGCAGCGCGGGCATGGCAAAGTCGTTCTGTGCCGTGAGCGGTGTGGCTACAAAGCCGGGGTTGATGGCCCACACGCCCACGCCACGCGGGCTGAGGTCGAAGTGCAGCACTTCGGCCAGGTGGATGAGCGCGGCCTTGCCCGGCCCGTAGCACAGCGCCTTGGGCAGGCCCCGGTAACCTGCTACGCTGGCCACGAAGGCGATGCCGCCGCCGGGCGGCAGGTCGTGCCGCACGCAGGCCAGCAGCCGCAGCGCACCGTGGAAATTTGCATCCAGCACGCGTTCGGCGGTGGCGAGGTTGAAGGTGTCGGCGCGCATGGGCACGTAGTCGCCCGCCAAACAGAGGCGCTTGCCGCGCCAGTCGGTGATTGTGGGGTTGAGCGCCACGGCCGCAGCTCCTCAATCCCGCTTGACCCAGATTGAGCGGGAAGCCTCGGGGTTCAGCCCGAGGTNNNNTGCTTGGTGGTAAACTGCCTTGCGTTGCGACAACAGTTCCAAATTCTTCTTTTGCCATTAGGCAGTTGGAACCGAGCACAGAAATGTCCGGTAATTCGCCGTCCCGCATGGGAGTCCGAGAGGTAGGCGCTTTGCTGAATGAGTCAGCGCAAGCTGATGCGGTCGGGCATGGCCGTCCTGTAGAGGGAATCCCTGCCATTAATGGCGGGGAGGATGTCAAGAAGGTGAGGGTGACTTCGCCCAGCCGGATGCCCCATTTGGACATGTAGGAGCGGTTGAGCATGACCTTGTTGTCCATCAGGAACATCCAATCGTCGAAATCGACGTGGTACACCTTACCGTTGACGGGCAAGGCCAGCACGTAGCGCCAGCGCAGCGCGTTGCCCGCCACTTCGCCCAGGGCCTCGCCCACCACGTCGTCGGCGGTGCCCCGGAAGGTACCGTCGGGCTGCTTGACCAGTGTCCAGACCCGGCGCGACGTGGTGCCGTCCGACCATTCGAAGTGTTCGTCCAGCACGCCGGTGTCGCCCGTCCAGTGGGCGTGGATGACGACACGGAAGCGTTTTTGCACGTCGCCGGTGCGACCTTGGAACATGCCCCAGGCATCCAAGGTGCCGTTGAGGTAGCTCTGGAGTTGCAGTTCGGGTTGGGCCGCGCGGTATTGTTCCACGCCGGTGGAGCTGCATGCGCTCAGGCCCAACGCCACGGCGGCAGCGGCCAGCAGTTGTTTGGGGTTACGCACGGTGGTGCTCCAGTTGGAATTGCACCACGTCGATGGTGCCCGCCAGAAAGCCCGCTTCGCAGTAGCCCAGGTACAGCCGCCACAGGCGGCGGAAGGTGTCGTCAAACCCCAAAGCGTGGATGGCGGGCCATTGGGCTTCGAAGTTGTGCCGCCATTGGGCCAGGGTGTGGGCGTAGTCGGTGCCAAAGGCGAATTCATCTTGCACGCGCAGGCCTTGGCGTGCCGCTGCGGCCCGGAAGGCTGGCCTCGAAGGCAACATACCGCCGGGGAAGATGTATTGCTGGATGAAATCGGTGCCGCGCCGGTAGCTGTCAAACAGGTCGTCGCGGATGGTGATGCTTTGCACCACGGCCTTGCCGCCCGACCGCAACGCAGCCGCCACGCTCTGAAAGTAGGTGGGCCAGAAGCGTTCGCCCACGGCCTCGAACATTTCGATGGAGACCACGTGGTCGAATCGTTCTTGGTTGTCGCGGTAGTCTTGCAGGCGCAGGTTGGCCTGCGGCACGCGCTGCTGGGCCCAAGCCAGTTGCGCGGGCGACAGTGTCAGGCCGGTGACGTGCAGGCCGTCGGCCACCGCCAGTTCGGCAAAACCGCCCCAGCCGCAGCCGATTTCCAGCACGCGCTGGCCCGGCTGCGCTTGCAGGCGTTGCAGGATGCGGCGGTATTTGGCGTGCTGCGCACACTCCAGCGGTGTGGTGGCCGGATCGTGGTCGCCATACAGGGCCGCCGAATAGCTCATGCTGGGGTCGAGCCAGAGGCGGTAGAAGTCGTTGCCCAAATCGTAGTGGGCCATGATGTTGCGTTTGCTGCCCGTTTTGCTGTTGCGGTGCAGCCAATGCCGTACCCGCGCCAGCAGCAGCCGGTGCCAAGCACCGTACACCAGCGGCTTGAGCGCGGCGTGGTTGCGCGCCAGCAGTGTGAGCAGGCCGGTGATGTCGGTGCAGTCCCAGTGACCGTCCAGGTAAGACTCGGCCAGACCGATGTCGCCGCGCGCCAGCACCATGCCGAACATGGCTTCGTCGTGGACATGCAGGCTCACACCGTGTTCACCGTCGCCCAACACGGTGTTGGAGCCATCGGGCAGGCGAATTTCGAGCCGACCTCCCGTCAGTGCGGCAAGCAGGTCAAACACCAGCCGGGTGTCGCGCCGAGTGGGTGCGGTGCTGGTACGCAGGGTCAGGGTGGAGTTCATGGCGTGGGAGGCGGATGGGATGGAGTGGGGTCTGTGCCGTGAAAGGGCACGCCCTTGGCCCAGAGCTTGAGGGCTTGCCAGTGGATGCGCCAGAACACGCCCGCCGTGAGCAGCGGCATGCGCAGCAGCGCGCCCAGCAGCGCACGGGGAGTCCAGGCTTGTGCCCGGCCCGAGATGGCGGTCAGCAGCAGTTCGCCTTGGTGGTCGTCGTAGTCGATGCGGGCCACGGCCAGATCACCGTGCTGGCGGAAGCGAAAGCGGTAGCCCCCTTCCACCACGTTGAAGGGCGAGACGTGGAAGGTCTTGTCGGCCCGCAGTTCCTCGCCGTTGGGCAGTGGCGCGCCGTTGTGGTGTAACAAGTAGTGGTGGTGGCCGCCAAAGGTGTTGTTGACTTCGGCCAGCACGGCGACCAGTGCGCCGTTGCGGTCATAGCAATACCAGAAGCTGACCGGGTTGAACACGAAGCCGCCCACGCGCGGAAAGGTCTGCAGCACGATCTCGCCATCGGCGGGCAGGCCGTGGGTGTGCAGGAGGTGTTCGATCCACGGTAGCAAGGGGCTGCCGTCGCGCGCGCCGTGGTCTTTCTGGTGCAGGCTGAGCAGGTTCCAGCGGTCGACCGAAAAGACGCGGTTCTGGCACGCCGCCAGGCGGCGCAGTGGCAGTTGCACGTAGAACACCGGGTACACAAACGCATTGACCACCGGGCGCAGCCGCCGGTGCATGACCCGGCCCAGCAGCAGTTGCGGTGTGGCGTGCATGGCGTGTGGGCTTCTCAGACGGGGGCTTGCCAGGGGGCGCGCACGCCCAGGCCGTTGGCCACGCGCAGCGCCGACTTGAGGCCGTCCTCGTGAAAGCCGTAACCGCCCCACGCTCCGGCCAGCCAGATGCCGTGGGTGCCTTGCACCGAGGCCAGTTGCGCCTGTGCGGCAATGGCCGCTTCGTCAAACACGGGGTGGGCGTAATCGAATTCGGCCAGCACATGGGCTGGGTCGGGCTCGCGCGCTGGGTTGAGCGTGACGACCACCGGGGTCTGGAACGGCAGCGGTTGCAGCTTGTTGATGAGGTAGGACACGCCGACCGGCTGCTGGCCCGCATCGCCCGCCCCGGCAAAGTAGTTCCACGCCGACCACAGCGCGCGGCGGCGCGGCAGCAGCGCGGGGTCGGTGTGCAGCACGGCGCGGTTGGGCTGGTAGCGGATGGCGCCCAGCACCTGGCGCTGGCCGGAGCTGGCGCTGTCGCCCAGGATGGCCAGGGCCTGGTCGCTGTGGCAGGCCATCACCACCTCATCAAAACGCTCGCGCCCCTGGGCGTGCGTCACGTACAGGCCGTCCACCTTGCGTTCCACCTGGCGTACCGGGCAGGCTAGGCGGATGTCGCGCAGCTGGGCCGCGATCTGGCGCACGTAGGCGCGCCCGCCGCCTTGCACGGTGCGCCACAGCGGGCGGTCAAACACCTGCAGCAGGCCGTGGTTGTGGCAAAAGCGGATGAAGGTGGCCAGCGGCATGGCGCGCATCTGGCCGGTGGGGCACGACCAGATGGCCGCCGCCATGGGCAGCAGGTACCAGTCGGCAAAGGCGCGGCTGTAGCGTCCGGCGTCCAGAAAGTCCTGCAGGCTGCGTTCGCTGTCGGGGTTGCGGGCCAGCCAGGCGGTGCTTTCGCGGTTGAAGCGCAGGATGTCGGACAGCATGCGCCAGAAAGCCGGGCGCAGCAGGTTGCGCTTCTGGCCAAACACCGTGCCCAGGGTGCTGCCCGCCCATTCCAGGTCGGGCTGCTGCAGGCTGACGGCAAACGACATCTCGGTCTGGACGCTGGCCACGCCCAGGTGCTGGAACAGCGCGATCAGGTTGGGGTAGGTCTTGTCGTTGAAGACCAGGAAGCCGGTATCGACCGGGTGCGTGCGGCCTTCCAGCGTCACATCGACCGTGTTGGTGTGGCCGCCCAGGTAGCTGCCGGCCTCGAACAGGGTCACGTCGTGCTGGCGGCCCAGCAGCCAGGCGCTGGCCAGGCCGGAGATGCCCGCGCCCACGACGGCGATGCGGTGTCTGGGTTGCATGGAGGTAGGAAAGGATGGTTGTTTTGTACTGGACAAATTGGATCTTTGTTCGTAATATAGCCCTCAAAAATCGAGTTGTCAACGACTCGCGCAAGGTTTGTACTGGACAAAAATGAGCACCCTCAGTTTCAACATCGCCGCCGTGGAGCGCGAGACCGGACTCTCCAAAGATGTGCTGCGCATGTGGGAGCGCCGCTACGGCTTTCCGGTGCCGCAGCGCGACGCCCATGGCGAACGGCTGTACCCTGCGGCCCAGCTGGAGCGGCTGCGCCTGATCAAGCGCCTGCTGGACCAGGGGCACCGCCCGGGCAAGCTGATGACCGCCTCCGACACCGAGCTGGCGCAACTGGCCCCGCGCCGCCCGCAGCCGCGCCCGGCCCACAGCGGTTGCGCCGACGACGACACCGAGCTGGCCGCGCTGCTGGCGCTGGTGCAGCGCCACGACGGCACCGGCTACCAGCAGGCCATGCAGCAGCGGCTGGCACGCCAGGGGCTGCAGCGTTTTGTCCAGGACACCGTGGCGCCACTGACCCGGCTCGTGGGCGAGGCGTGGGAGTACGGGCGGCTGCAGATCTTCGAGGAACACCTGTTCACCGAACTGACGCAGCGCCTGCTGCGCCAGGCCATTGCCGCGCTGCCGGCGGGCGCCGGGCGGCCGCGCGTGCTGCTGACCACCGTGCCCGAGGAGCCGCACGCGCTGGGCCTGCTGATGGTGGAGACCTTGCTGGCGCTGGAAGGCGCGGTCTGCATTCCGCTGGGCACCCAGATGCCGCTGACCGAGATTGGCCGCGCCGCGCACGCGCACCAGGTCGATATCGTGGCGCTGTCGTTCTCGGCGGCGTTTCCCCGGCGCCAGCTGGGGGCGGTGCTGCAGCCGCTGCGCCAGTTGCTGCCCCCGCATGTGGCGCTGTGGGCGGGCGGGGCCGGGGTGGCAGGGCTGGTCACGTCGGAGCCGGGCCAGCAGCTGCTGCACAGCTTTGACGACGCCGTGCGCGCGCTGGCGCAGTGGCGCGCGGCTCAGTCGCCGGTGCCGTCGGCGGGCGGTGCCTTGGGCAACGGGTAGGGGTCGGCCACGTAGGCCGGGCCCTTCATCACCATCACGATGAAAGCGCCAATCGCGGCGGTGAACACCACCGTCCAGTGCAGCACCACCAGGCTGATGACGTAGATGTCCACCAGGCCGGGCATGCGAGTGCTCTCGGGCATCCAGTCCAGCCAGATGGCGCCGCGCGCCAGCACCGAGGGCAGCAGCAGCGCCGTGCCCAGCAGCGTGATGCGCGGCAGGCGGCGCAGCAGCACGCGCTCGGCGCCGTAAGGGGTCTTCTGGAACCCCGGCAAGTGGTTGAACCACCCGGCCATGATCGCCACCGGCCCGCAGCGCTTAGCGCACCAGCGGGCGGATGGTGGAGAAGCCGCCGTCCAGCGACCAGACCTGGCCAGTCACGCGCGCACCGTGCGGCGACAGCAGCCACACCATCAGCTCGGCCAGCTCGGCGGCGTCGCCTATGCCGGGCAGGGGGTACTGGCGGGCGGCGGCCTCGCGCGTGGTGGGGCTGCTGATCATGCCGGCGGTGGCCGGGGTCTCCATCATGCCCGGCGCCACCGCGTTGACGCGGATGCCCGCGCTGGCGTAGGTGGCCGCTGCGCCGCGCACCAGGCCTTCGAGCCCGGCCTTGGCGGCGGCCACGGCCTCGTGGTTGGGTGTGCCGATGCGCGCCGCCGCCGACGACACGAACACCGCCGCGCCGGGGCTGGCCGCATCGCGCAGGTGGCCGGTAAAGCCTGCCAGCGTGTGGAAGGCGCTCACCAGGTTGGCCGTCAAACAGTCGTTGAAGTCTTTTTCGGCCATGCGGTGGGCCGCGCCCAGCCGGATGTTGCCGATGCAATGCGCCAGCGCGGTCGGTACCAGCTGTTCGGCCTTGAGCGTGGCAAACAGCGCCTTGACCCCGGCGGTGGTGGAGCAGTCGGCCACGATCTGGCGGTGTGCGTTGCCAAACGCCTGTTGCAGCCGTGCGCCATCGCGCCCGACCACCACCACCTGCCAGCCCGCCTGCGCGAGCTTGTGCGTGACGGCCTGACCCAGCCCGCCTGCCGCGCCGGTCACCAGTGCAATTGTGTTCATGTCGGGGCCTTCCAGAAGGATGTTTGTCGTTGACAAAGAAAAGAAATTTGTACAAAACCAGCGTTTTCTGCGCTAATATTACAAGCTAGAACCATATTTGTCCAGGACAAAATGCGCAAAAAATCCGATCTCCCCACCAAGACCTGCGTCTGCTGCGGCTTGCCCTTCACCTGGCGCAAGAAGTGGGAGCGCGACTGGGAGCACGTCAAATACTGCTCGGAGCGCTGCCGCCGCAGTGGCAGCAAAGCCCACCACAACCAGGGGGCCGCGTGATGCCGGGCGTGGTGCTGTGGCTGCGCAACGACCTGCGCCTGCACGACCAGCTGGCGCTGCAAGCCGCCCTCCGGCAGGCCCGGCAGCTGGGCGGCTGGCTGCTGCCGGTGTTTGTGCACGACCCCGCCCAGCACGTGCCCACGCGCTGGGGCTTTGCCCGCACCAGCCCGCACCGCCAGGCCTGGCTGCACAGCGCGCTGGACGATCTGGCCGCACAACTCAGCGCCCTGGGCAGTGGCCTGCTGCAATGCCACGGCGACCCCGCCACCGTGCTGCCCGCGCTGGTGCGCGCCCTGGGCCAGCCGCCGCTGGTGTGCGAGGACATCGCCGCGCCCGAAGAGCAGGCCACCGTGCAGGCCCTGCGCCGCGCGGGCGTCCAGGTGCAGGCCGTGTGGCAATCCACCCTGCTGGCGCCCGAGAGCCTGCCGTTCAGTCCGGAGCACGTGCCCGACACCTTCACCGTATTCCGCCAGCAGCTGGAGCGTGCCCGCGTGCAGGCCCCCGCACCGCTGCCCGCGCCCCGGCAACTGCCACCGCTGCCACCCGCCGAGGCACTGGCCCAGGCGCGCAGCGCCGTACCAGGCCACCGGCCCGATGCCGCCGTGCCCACCGGCCACTGGCCCAGCGACGTGCGCTCCGCCTTTCCGTGCCAGCAACCCGCCTTTCACGGTGGCGAGCGCGCCGCGCTGGCGCACCTGCAACGCTACTGCGAACGCCGCCTGCCGCACAGTTACAAAACCACCCGCAACGGTTTGATGGGGGCCGATTACTCCAGCAAATGGTCGCCTTGGCTGGCCACGGGCGCGTTGTCGGCGCGGCAGGCCTGGGCCGCCATCCAGACCTTTGAGGACGAACACGGCGCCAACGACAGCACCTACTGGCTCTGGTTCGAGCTGCTGTGGCGCGATCACTTCCGCTGGCTCCACCGCAAATACGGCGCGCGCCTGTACCACGCCAGCGGCCTGCTGGAGCCCCAACCCCTGCCACCGCACAAGCCCGGCGCCTTTGCGCGCTGGTGTGCGGGCCGCACCGGCCAGCCCTTCATCGACGCGGCCATGCGCGAACTTGCCGCCACGGGTTACCTGTCCAACCGGATGCGGCAAAATGTGGCCAGCTACCTCATCCACGACTTGCGCTGCGACTGGCGCGCCGGGGCCGCGTGGTTCGAGGCGCAACTGCTGGACTACGACCCGTACAGCAACCAAGGCAACTGGCTCTACCTGAGCGGGCGCGGCACCGACCCGCGCGGTAGCCGCCGCTTCAACCCCGACAAACAGGCCCACGACTACGACCCCGACGGTGCCTACCGCCGCCTGTGGGCCAGCGCCCCATGAGCGAGCACGGCCCGACCCTGCGCCTGATCTTGGGCGATCAGCTCAACCCGCAGCACAGTTGGTTCCAGCGCGTGTGCCCCGACGTGGTGTACGTGCTGATGGAGTTGCGCCAAGAAACCGACTACGTGCGCCACCACGCGCAAAAAATCCTGGCCATTTTTGCCGCCATGCGCGAGCTGGCGCGCCAGCTCAAAAGCGCCGGGCACCGCGTGCGCTACGTGGCCATTGACGATCCCTCCAACCGCCAGCGGCTGACCGCCAACTTGGAGGCTCTGATTGCCCACTACCACGCCAGCGCGGTGCAGTACCAGGCCCCGGACGAATGGCGGCTCGATGCCCAACTGGCCGCCTGGGCCGCCACCGCCCCCGTGCCGGTGACGATGGTGGACACCGAACACTTCTACACCACCCGCACCGAGGCCGCCGAAATCTTTCAGGGCCGCAAGCAGTGGCTGCTGGAACACTTTTACCGCACCCAGCGCCGTCACCACGCCGTGCTGCTGGACGCACACGGCCAGCCCGAAGGCGGGCAGTGGAACTTTGACCACGACAACCGCAAACCTTGGCCCGGCACACCGCCTGAACCGCCCGACCTGCGTCCCAGCCACGACCACCGTGCGCTGTGGCAGACCATAGCTGCCAGCGGGGCCGACCATTTCGGCGATCCGCAAGCGCAGGCCTTGCGCTGGCCCGTCAACCGCACCGAGGCACTGGCGCAGCTCGATGCCTTCATCGCCCACGCCTTGCCCCATTTCGGTGACTACCAGGATGCGCTGTCGTCCCGCAGCTGGCGTTTGTTCCACTCGCTGCTGTCGTTCGCGCTCAACGTCAAGCTGCTGCAACCGCGCGAAGTGGTGCAGGCCGCCGAGGCCGCTTGGCGCAACGGTCAGGCACCGCTGCCAGCGGTGGAAGGCTTCATCCGCCAGATACTGGGCTGGCGCGAATACGTGCGCGGTTTTTACTGGGCGCACATGCCGGGTTACACCCATGCCAACGCGCTGGGCCACACGCGCCCGTTGCCCGGCTGGTTCTGGCACGGCCAGACCCGCATGGCTTGCGTGGCCCAAGCGATCGGCCAATCGCTGCAACACGCCTACGCTCACCACATCCAGCGCCTGATGGTAATTGGAAACTTTGCCTTGCTGGCCGGACTGGAACCCCACGCGCTGCACCGCTGGTACTTGGGCATCTACATCGACGCTTTCGAGTGGGTGGAAGCGCCCAACACGCTGGGCATGGGCCAGTTTGCCGACGGTGGCCGCCTGGCCACCAAGCCCTACGTCAGCAGCGCCGCCTACCTGCACCGCATGGGCGACCACTGCAAGGGCTGCCACTACGACAAGAACGCCAAGATTGGCGAGCGCGCCTGCCCTTTCAACGCCCTGTACTGGGACTTCTTTGCCCGCCACGACGCCCACCTGCGTGGCAACCACCGCTTGGCCATGGTGTACCGCACCTGGGACAAAATGGCTCCTGAACAGCAGCACGCCCTGCGCGAGCAAGCCACCCGCACCCTGGAGCAACTGGAGACGCTGTGAGTACCACCGGTCAGTTCGTCACCTTCCCCGGCTCCCCGTTTGAGCTGCACCAACCCTTTGCGCCAGCGGGTGACCAGCCCACCGCCATTGCCCAGTTGGTCGATGGCTTGCGGCAGGGCGAATCCTTCCAGACCCTGCTGGGCGTAACCGGTTCGGGCAAAACCTTTACGATGGCCAACGTCATCGCCCAACTGGGCCGCCCGGCGCTGGTGTTTGCGCCCAACAAGACGTTGGCGGCGCAGTTGTACGCCGAATTCCGAGAGTTTTTCCCGCGCAACGCGGTGGAATACTTCGTCAGCTACTACGACTACTACCAGCCCGAAGCCTACGTGCCGCAGCGCGACCTGTTCATTGAGAAGGACAGCGCCATCAACGAGCACATCGAGCAAATGCGCCTGAGCTGCACCAAAAGCCTGCTGGAGCGGCGCGATGTGGTCATCGTGGCCTCGGTGTCGGCCATCTACGGCATAGGCCAGCCCGAGAACTACCACCAGATGATCCTGCTGCTGCGCGTGGGCGACCGGCTGGACCAGCGCGACATCATCGCGCAACTGGTGCGGATGCAGTACCAGCGCCACGACCTGGAATTCACGCGCGGCAAGTTCCGCGTGCGGGGCGACATCATCGACGTTTTTCCGGCGGAACACTCGGAGCTGGCGCTGCGCATCGAACTGTTCGACGACGAAATCGAGGCGCTGCACCTGTTTGACCCGCTGACGGGCCGGATGCAGCAGCGGCTGGCGCGCTTCACGGTGTACCCCGGCAGCCACTACGTCACGCCACGCGAGCAGGTGCTGGCGGCGGTGGAGGGCATCAAGCTGGAGCTGGAGCAACGCGCCAAGGACTTGGTGGGTGCTGGCAAGCTGGTGGAAGCGCAGCGGCTGGAACAGCGCACCCGGTTCGACCTGGAAATGCTGACCGAGGTTGGGCACTGCAAAGGCATCGAGAACTACAGCCGCCACCTCAGCGGCAGCGCACCCGGCGAGCCGCCCGCCACCTTGATCGACTACCTGCCGTGCGATGCCGTCATGTTCTTGGACGAAAGCCACGTCATGATCGGCCAGCTGGGTGGCATGTACAACGGCGACCGTGCCCGCAAGCAAACGCTGGTCGATTACGGCTTTCGCTTGCCCAGCGCGCTGGACAACCGGCCCCTGAAGTTTGAGGAATTCGAGGCCCGCTTGCGCCAGTGCGTGTTTGTCTCGGCCACCCCCGCTGCTTACGAGCACAGCCACAGCGGCCAGGTGGTGGAGCAGGTGGTGCGCCCCACCGGCCTGATCGACCCGCAGGTGCTGGTGCGCCCCGCCACCCACCAGGTGGACGACGTGCTGGGCGAAATCCGCTTGCGCGTGGCGCGCAACGAGCGCGTGCTCATCACCACCCTGACCAAGCGCATGGCCGAACAGCTCACCGACTACCTGGGCGAAAACGGCGTGAAAGTGCGCTACCTGCACAGCGACATCGACACCGTGGAGCGGGTCGAAATCATCCGCGACCTGCGGCTGGGGCAGTTTGATGTGCTGGTGGGCATCAACCTGTTGCGCGAGGGGCTGGACATCCCGGAAGTCTCGCTCGTCGCCATTCTGGATGCCGACAAGGAAGGCTTTTTGCGCAGCGAACGCAGCCTGATCCAAACCATAGGCCGCGCCGCGCGCCACCTCCACGGCATGGCCATCCTGTACGCCGACCGCGTGACCGACTCCATGCGCAAGGCCATCGACGAAACCGAACGCCGCCGTGCCAGGCAAATCGCCTTCAACCAGGCGCACGGCATCACCCCCAAGGGCGTGGTCAAGCGCATCAAGGACTTGATCGACGGCGTGTACAGCGAAAAAGCCGGCGAGCAGGCCAGGAAGCAGACCCAGGCGCAGCAGCACCAGGCCGATGTGGCCGCCATCGCTGAAAAGGATTTGGCCAAGACGCTGCAGCGGCTGGAAAAGCAGATGCTGGAGCACGCCCGCAACCTTGAATTCGAACAGGCCGCCCGCGTGCGCGACCAGCTCGCGCTGCTCAAAGACCGCGTGCTGGGCGCCCACGGTGGCGACCACATTCCCCCCGCCGACCTGGGCTAATCCCCAGTAAAACAGTCGGTTTTCGGTTATACTTGACAAAACCAGTCGGAATAAGATTTTGCTGGTTTCCACCCCGCCACTTCACCGCAAGGAACGTCCAATGCGACTCACCACCAAAGGCCGGTTTGCCGTCACCGCCATGATCGACCTGGCGCTGCGTCAGAGCAGCGGCCCGGTGACGCTGGCCGCCATCAGCCAACGCCAGCACATCTCGCTGTCGTACCTGGAGCAGCTGTTTGGCAAGCTGCGCCGCCACACGCTGGTCGAATCGACCCGTGGTCCCGGCGGCGGCTACACCCTGGCGCGCAAGGCCACCGACATCACCATCGCCGACATCATCCTGTCGGTGGACGAGCCCATCGACGCCACCCAGTGCGGCGGCAAGGAAAACTGCCTGGGCGAGGGCAGCCGCTGCATGACCCACGAGCTGTGGGCCGCGCTCAACGCCAAGATGGTCGATTTCCTGGCCTCCATCAGCCTGCAAAAGCTGGTCAACGACCAGCTGGCCAAGGGCGTGGTGGTGGACGATGCGCCCCTCATCAAGCGCGCCATCTCGTCAGCGCCGGTGGTCAAGCCCATCCGCGTCAACGCCCCCAATTCCGTGTTCGCGCTGGGCGCGGCGCTCGCCAAGTAAGGCGCGCAGCCCCCAGCTTCGCCCCTTTTGTTGTCAACCCTGTTTTTCAACCCGCCATGAGCACCACCCCGCATTTCCCGATCTACATGGACTACAGCGCCACCAACCCGTGCGACCCGCGCGTGGTGGATCAAATGGTGCCGTGGCTGTACGAACATTTTGGCAACCCCGCCTCGCGCAGCCACGCCTGGGGCTGGGAGGCCGAAGCCGCCGTCGAGAAGGCCCGTGCCCAGGTGGCCGACCTGATCGGGGCCGACCCACGCGAGATCGTCTGGACCAGCGGTGCGACCGAGTCCAACAACCTGGCCCTCAAAGGCGCTGCCCACTTCTACAAAGGCAAGGGCAAGCACATCATCACGGTCAAGACCGAACACAAGGCCGTGCTCGACACCTGCCGCGAACTCGAACGCCAAGGTTTTGAAGTCACCTACATGGACGTGCAGCCCGATGGTTTGCTGGATCTGGCAGCCTTCCAGGCCGCCATCCGCCCCGACACCATTTTGGCCAGCGTCATGTTCGTCAACAACGAAATCGGCGTGATCCAGGACGTGGCCGCCATTGGCCGCATCTGCCGCGAGCGTGGTGTGATCTTCCACGTCGATGCCGCCCAGGCCACGGGCCGCGTTCACATCAACTTGGCCGAGCTGCCCATCGACCTGATGAGCCTGACCGGCCACAAGAGTTACGGCCCCAAGGGCATTGGTGCGCTGTTTGTGCGCCGCAAGCCGCGCATCCGCTTGGAAGCGCAAATGCACGGCGGTGGCCACGAGCGCGGCATGCGCTCCGGCACCTTGCCCACCCACCAGTGCGTGGGCATGGGCGCGGCCTACGCCTTGGCCAAGGCCGAGATGGACAGCGAATTGCCGCGCATCCAAGCCTTGCACGACCGTTTGGTGGCGGGCCTGACCAGCATGGAAGAGGTCTTCGTCAACGGTCACCTGACCCAGCGCGTGCCGCACAACCTCAACATCAGCTTCAACTACGTCGAGGGCGAATCGCTCATCATGGGTATCAAAGGTTTGGCCGTGTCGTCGGGTTCGGCCTGTACCTCGGCCAGCTTGGAGCCCAGCTACGTGCTGCGCGCCTTGGGCCGCAGCGACGAGTTGGCCCACAGCAGCTTGCGCATCACCATTGGCCGCTGGACTACCGAAGCCGACATCGACTATGCCATCGAAACCATCCGCGCCAACGTGGCCAAATTGCGCGACCTCTCCCCGTTGTGGGACATGTACAAGGACGGCATCGACCTGTCCACCATCCAGTGGGCGGCGCACTGAGCGCCCGGTTTTTCCAACATTCTTGCAGGAGCACACAACATGGCTTACTCAGACAAAGTGGTTGACCACTACGAACACCCCCGCAACGTGGGCACTTTTGACAAAGGCGACGACAGTGTGGGCACCGGTATGGTGGGCGCACCCGCCTGTGGTGACGTGATGAAGCTGCAAATCAAGGTCAACCCGGCCACCGGCGTGATCGAAGATGCACGCTTCAAGACCTACGGCTGCGGCTCGGCCATCGCGTCGAGCTCGCTGGTGACCGAATGGGTCAAGGGCAAAACGCTGGACGAAGCGGCCCAGATCAAGAACAGCCAGATTGCCGAAGAGCTGGCGCTGCCGCCGGTCAAGATCCACTGCTCCATCTTGGCCGAAGACGCCATCAAGGCCGCCGTGAACGACTACAAGCAAAAGCACACCGCTGCCTGAGTTCCTTCCCCTTTTTTCTGCTGCGCCCACCATGTCCGTCACGATCTCTGAAGCCGCTGCCAGGCACGTCACCAAATACCTCAGCCGCCGCGGCAAAGGCGTGGGCGTGCGCCTGGGGGTCAAAACCACCGGCTGCTCTGGCTTGGCCTACAAGCTGGAGTACGCCGACGAGATCGCGCCCGAGGACGTGGTGTTCGAGGACAAGGGCGTCAAGGTGCTGCTCGATCCCAAAAGCCTCGCGTACCTGGACGGCACCGAGCTCGACTTTGTGCGCGAGGGCTTGAACGAGGGCTTCAAGTTCCACAACCCCAACGAGCGCGACAAGTGCGGCTGCGGTGAATCCTTCCGTGTGTAAGGGCGCTGTGCCGTGCTGAACCTGCAAGACGACGACTTCACGCTGCTGGCGCTGCCCAGCCGCTTTGCGCTGGACCGCGACGCGCTGGACGCGCAGTGGAAGCGCCTGCAACGCGAGGCCCACCCCGACCGCTTTGCCAGCCAGGGCACGGCGGCGCAGCGCGTGGCCATGCAATGGTCGGTGCGCATCAACGAGGCCTACAACCGCCTCAAGGATCCGCTCAAGCGCGCCGCCTACTGGTGCGAGCTGCACGGCGCGCCCATCCAGGCCCACAGCAACACCGCCATGCCCGCCGCGTTCCTGATGCAACAGATGGAATGGCGCGAGGCGCTGGACGAAGCCCACACCGAGGACGCGCTTGACGCCCTGTTGCGCGACACCCGTGCCACGCGCCAGACCCTGCTGGACGAACTGGCCCACACCATCGACCAACGCCAGGACGCGCCCGCCGCAGCCCAGCAAGTGCGCGCCCTGATGTTCGTCGAGCGTTTCGCCGACGAAGTGCGCCAACGGCTGGAACGCCTCGACCCCTGATAGGATTGCTCCCCCATGGCACTGTTACAAATTTCCGAGCCCGGACAAGCCCCGGATCCGCACCAGCGGCGCATTGCCGTTGGTATTGACTTGGGCACCACCCATTCGCTGGTGGCGGCGTTGCGCCACAGTGTGGCCGAATGCCTGCCCGACGAACAGGGCCGCGTCATCCTGCCCAGCGTGGTGCGCTACCTGCCACAGGGCAGTGGCTCGGGGCGGCAAATTGGTTGGGACGCGCTGGCCGCGCAGGTGAGCGACCCCGCCAACACCATCAGCTCCGCCAAGCGCCTGATGGGGCGCCAGCTGGCCGACGTGGCCAAGGTGGGCCAGCTGCCTTACACCGTGGTCGAGGCGCCCGGCATGGTGGCGGTGCGCACGGTGGCGGGGAACAAATCGCCGGTCGAAGTCAGTGCCGAAATTTTGGCCACGCTGCGTTTCCGCGCCGAAGACAGTTTTGACGATGAGCTGTACGGTGCTGTCATCACTGTACCGGCTTATTTTGACGACGCACAGCGCCAAGCCACCAAGGACGCGGCCCAGATGGCGGGGCTCAACGTCCTGCGCCTGATCAACGAACCCACCGCCGCCGCCATCGCCTACGGGCTGGATCAGGGCGCCGAAGGCGTGTACGCCGTGTACGACCTGGGCGGCGGCACCTTCGATGTGTCCATCCTGCGCCTGACCCGTGGCGTGTTTGAAGTCATGGCCACCGGCGGTGATTCCGCCCTGGGCGGTGACGACTACGACCACGCCTTGGCCGACTGGGTGTTGCAACAAGCCGGTGCGTCGCTGCACGTGGCCGACCTGCCAGCGGGCGAGCGCGCGCACCTGCAAGCCGAAGCCCGCCGCGTCAAAGAAGCCTTGTCGGCCCACGCCGACGACGGCCAGGCGGTGACGTTTGCCACCACCGTGCACGGCCAGGCGCTGCAGCAGGCCGTCACGCACGCCGACTTTGCCACCGCTACCGCCGCGTTGACCCAGCGTACCATGGGCGCGGTCAAGCGCGTGCTGCGCGATGCCCAGATCGACACCGGCGACGTCAAAGGCGTGGTGTTGGTGGGTGGCTCCACCCGGATGCCGGTGGTGCGTCAGGCCGTGGCGGCGCATTTCGGCCAGCCGCCGCTGACCAACCTCAACCCCGACGAAGTGGTGGCGTTGGGTGCGGCCATCCAGGCCAACCAGTTGGCGGGCAACAACCCCGACGGCGATTTGTTGTTGCTGGACGTGATTCCGCTGTCGCTGGGCATTGAAACCATGGGCGGGCTGGTGGAGCGCATCGTGCCGCGCAACACCACCATCCCGGCCGCTTTGGCACAAGATTTCACCACCTTCAAGGACGGCCAGACCGCGCTGGCGCTGCATGTGGTGCAAGGCGAGCGCGACTTGGTGGCCGATTGCCGCAGCCTGGCCCGTTTCGAGCTGCGAGGCATTCCCCCGATGGTCGCTGGTGCGGCCCGCATCCGTGTGACTTTCACCATCGATGCCGATGGCTTGCTCACCGTCAGCGCCAAAGAACAACTCAGCGGTGTAGAAGCCCAGATCGATGTCAAGCCCTCCTACGGGCTGAGCGACGAGCAGATTGCCGCCATGCTGCAAGACAGCTTTGCCACAGCACAACAAGACATGCAAGCCCGTGCCTTGGTCGAAGCCCGGGTGGAAGTCGAACGCATGCTGGACGCGACCCGCAGCGCCCTGGCTGCCGACGGTGCCTTGCTGGACGCACCGGCGCGCGCCGCCATCGACACCCTGTTGGCCCAAACCGAAGCCGCCCGCAGCCTGACCGATGCCACCGCCATTGAAGCGGCGGTCGAAGCCTTGGCCAAGGGCACCGAAGCCTTTGCCGCCTTGCGCATGAACCGCAGCATCGCCCAAGCCTTGGCCGGCCAAAACGTGGACAATCTCTGACATGCCAACCATCACCATCCTGCCGCACCCGCAACTGTGCCCGCAAGGCGCGCACATCCAAGCTCTGCCCGGCACCACGCTGTGCGAGGCCCTGCTGGACCACGACATCGAGATCGAGCATGCCTGCGACATGAGCTGCGCTTGCACCACCTGCCACATCATCGTGCGTCAGGGCCTCAACTCGCTCAACGAGCCGACCGAAGAGGAAGAGGACTTGCTGGACAAGGCGTGGGGGTTGGAGCCGCAATCGCGCCTGAGCTGCCAGGCTGTGTTGGCGCACACCGACTTGACGGTCGAAATTCCGCGCTACACCATCAACCACGCCCGCGAGAACCATTGAGCCATGCGCCAGATCGTGCTGGACACCGAGACCACCGGCCTGTCGGCGCAGGATGGCGACCGCATCATTGAAATTGGTTGCGTGGAGCTGGTCAACCGCAAGCTCACGGGCAACAACCGCCATTTCTACCTGCATCCCGAAGACCGCGCCATCCACGAAGAGGCGTTGCGTGTCCACGGCATCACGCTGGAATTTCTGGCCGACAAGCCCGTGTTCGCCCAAGTGGCCGAGGACCTGCGCGACTACTTGCAAGGTGCGCACCTCGTCATCCACAACGCGCCGTTCGACATCGGTTTCCTCAACGCCGAATTTGCGCGTTTGGGCTGGGGGGCTGTTACCGACCTGATTGACAGCGTCATCGACACCTTGGTGATGGCCAAGGAGATGTACCCCGGCAAGCGCAACGGTTTGGACGCGCTGTGCGACCGGCTGGACGTGGACAACTCGGGCCGCACCTTCCACGGTGCCTTGCTGGACGCGGAGTTGTTGGCCGATGTCTACATCAACCTCACGCGCGGCCAGAACGCGCTGGTGATTGAAACCGACAACACCAGCACCTCCAGCGCCAACGGTCAGGCCCGGCCCCGGATCGACCTGGCCGGTATCGAGCTGCCGGTGCTGCGCCCCAGCGCGCACGAACTGCAGGCGCACGAGGCGCTGCTGCTCGACCTGGACAAGGCCAGCAAAGGCCAAACCCTCTGGCGCAAACTGCTCCCCGCCTGAACTTGGGTGCAGCGGGCCGCCAGCGGCCATAATCGGGCCATGTTTTTCAATCTGCCCACCCTGTTGACCTGGGCCCGCATCGTGGCCATCCCGCTGATCGTGGGCGTGTTCTATTGGCCCTCCATCGACACGGCGACCCAGAACCTGCTGGCCACGGCGCTGTTCGTGCTGTTTGCCGCCACCGACTGGGCCGACGGCTACCTGGCGCGCAAGCTCAACCAGACCTCGGCTTTTGGCGCTTTCCTCGACCCGGTGGCCGACAAGTTCTTGGTCTGCGCCTGCGTGCTGGTGCTGGTACACCTGGACCGCGCCGATGTGTTCGTGGCGCTCATCATCATCGGGCGCGAGATCGCCATCTCGGCGCTGCGCGAGTGGATGGCCATGATTGGCGCCACCAAGAGCGTGGCCGTCCACATGGTCGGCAAGCTCAAAACCACGGTGCAGATGGTGGCGATCCCGTTCCTGCTCTACGACGGCGTGCTGCTGGGCCTGCTCGATACCCGCGCCTGGGGCACGGTGCTGATCTGGCTGGCGGCGGTGCTTACCGTGTGGTCGATGGTGTACTACCTGCAAAAGGCGCTGCCCGAAATCCGCGCCCGCATGCGCTGAAACGTCCATTTTCTGGGCTACAATCACGGCTTCAATCAACAACTGCAGCAAGCAACTGTTGAATGTATTTTGAAAGTGGGGTGCTTAGCTCAGTTGGTAGAGCGACGCCCTTACAAGGCGTAGGTCGGCGGTTCGACCCCGTCAGCACCCACCAAAAAATACAAGCAAATTCAAGGACTTCGGTGCAAACCAAGTCCTTTTTTGTTGCCTTTTTCACGCCACATCTGAAAGCTTGGACGCATGTTCGATTTCTTCCGCAACCACATCAAGATCTTCATGGGGTTGTTGATGCTGCTCATCATCCCGTCGTTCGTGCTGTTTGGCGTGGAGGGCTACACCGATTTCCGCAACAGCGCCGAGCCGGTGGCCGTGGTCGGGCGCGATAAGATCACGCAGGAGCAGCTTGACGCCGCGCACCGCGACGAAACCGAACGCCTGCTGGCCAGCAGGCCGCAGCTGGACCGCGCCATGCTCAACAGCGACGTGGCCCGGCGCGCCACGCTGGAGCGCATGATGGACGAGCGTGTGCTGGCGCTGGCGGCGGATCAGATGCACTTCATTACCAGCGACCAGCGTCTGGCGCGTGAGCTGGTGCAAGACCCCAACATTGCCGCGCTGCGCCAGCCCGACGGCACGCTGGACGTGCAGCGTTACCAGGAGCTGCTGCGCACGCAGGGCCTGACGCCCGAGACGTTCGAGCTGTCGGTGCGTGCCAACTTGGCGCGCCAGCAGGTGCTGCAGGGCATCAGTGCCTCGGCGTTTGTGCCGGCGTCGGTGGCGCAGGGCGCCCTGAATGCTTTCTTCGAGCAGCGCGAGATCCAGGTGGCGCGTTTTGCGCCGCAGGATTTCCGCAGCCGCGTGCAACTCACCGACGCTGACGTGCAGCAGTACTACGACGCCAACCCGGCCCAGTTCCAGGCGCCGGAGCAGGTGGACATGGAATACGTGGTGCTGGATCTGGACGCCATCGTACGCGGCATCCGTCTCAACGAGGCCGATGTGCGCGCCTATTACGAGCAGAACCAGGCCAGCCAGGCCAGCAAGGAAGAGCGCCGCGCGCGCCACATCCTGCTGACCGTGGCCGCCGATGCGCCCGCCGCCGACAAGGCCAAGGTCAGGCAGCAGGCCGACGCGCTGCTGGCCCAGCTGCGCCAGTCGCCCAACAAGTTTGCCGAGCTGGCCAAGCAGCATTCGCAGGATCCCGGCTCCGCCACCCAGGGCGGCGACCTGGGCTTTTTTGCCCGTGGTGCGATGGTCAAGCCGTTCGAGGATGCCGTGTTCGGCCTGAAGCAGGATCAGATCTCCGACGTGGTGGAGAGCGAGTTTGGCTTGCACATCATCCAGCTGACCGAGGTGCGCCAGCCCGCCGCGCAGCCGTTCGAGCAGGTGCGTGCCACGCTGGAGCAAGATCTCAAGCGTCAGCAGGCCCAGCGCCAGTACGCCGAAGCCGCAGAGACTTTCAGCAACCTGGTCTATGAGCAGGCCGACAGCCTCCAGCCCGTGGCCGACAAGCTGGGCCTGACTGTACACACCGCCACCGGCGTGCTGCGCAGTGGCCCGACCGCCGCCGATGCGCCCGCTGTGCTGCGCACGCCCAAGCTGCTGGAGGCGGTGTTTGCCGCTGACGCCCTGCGCGCCCCGTACCGCAACACCGAGGCGGTGGAAGCGGGCACCAACCAGCTGGTGGCGGCGCGTGTGTTGAAGCACAACCCCGCCCACACCCGCCCGCTGGCTGAGGTGGCTGCGCAAGTGCGTGAGCGTCTGTTGCAACAGCGCACCGCCGCCGAGGCCGTGGCCGAAGGCCAGGCCAAACTGGCCGCCTGGAAAGCCACCCCGGCACAAGCCAGCTTGGCCGCTCCGGTGCTGGTGTCGCGCAACGCCTTGCAAGGCCTGCCGATGCCGGTGGTGGCGGCCGCCCTGAGCGCCGACGTGTCCGCCACCAGCCCGGCCTGGGCGGGTGTGGACGCGGGCCCCGCCGGTTACTTTGTGCTGCAGGTGCGCCGCTCGGTGCCGCGCCCGGCCACCGTGGCCGCGCAGGCGCAGCAGGAAAACGCGCAACTGGCCCAGATGTGGGCCCAGGTCGAGTCCCAGGCCTACCTGCAGGCCCTGCGCCAGCAGTTCAAAGCCGAGGTGGTGGCAAAAAAACCGGCACAAAATCAGCCCTGAGGCCGAAATGGCCCGAAACGGGTCTATAATTCGAGACTTCAAACGGTGGCTGTAGCTCAGTTGGTAGAGTCCAGGATTGTGATTCCTGTTGTCGTGGGTTCGAGTCCCATCAGCCACCCCAGACAAATACAAAAAAGCCCGGTCTCTGAGCCGGGCTTTTTTGTTGGTGAACCTTGCACGCACCATGCTCAAAATCCTTTTGTCCAACGACGATGGTTACCAGGCCCCCGGCATCCGGGCGCTGTACGACGTATTGAGCCAAGTGGCCCAAGTGGATGTGGTGGCCCCGGAGCACAACAACAGCGCCAAGTCCAACGCGCTGACGCTGCATTCGCCGCTGTACGTCCATACTGCCGACAACGGTTTCCGCTACGTCAACGGCACCCCCGCCGATTGCGTCCACATTGCGCTGACTGGCCTGCTGGACTACCGGCCCGACCTGGTGGTGTCGGGCATCAACAACGGCGCCAACATGGGCGACGACACCATTTACTCCGGCACCGTGGGTGCGGCGATGGAAGGCTACCTGTTTGGTATTCCGGCGCTGGCGTTTTCGCAGGTGGAGCGTGGCTGGACGCATCTGGACGGTGCCGCCACCAAGGCGTTGGAACTGGTACAGGCGTTGGCTCCAGCGGCGTTGGCATTGGCCGATGCGGTGCGTGCTGGCACCCCGGGCCACGCCCATCCGTGGTTGTTGAATGTGAATGTGCCCAACGTCCCGGTGGCCGATATCCGAGGCTTCAAGGTGGCCCGCTTGGGGCGGCGACACGCGGCAGAAAGCGTGATTGCCCAAACCAACCCGCGCGGTGAGACCATGTATTGGATTGGTGCCGCTGGCCCCGTCAAGGACGATGCAGAAGGCACCGACTTCCACGCCACGGCGCAAGGTTACGCCTCCATCACGCCGCTGCAAATTGATTTGACCGACCACGCCACGCTGGCGTACTGGGCGCAGACCGCCGCCCGCTTGTCCTGATTGCTTCACGCTCATTCACGCTTTTGACCCCACCATGACGATTGCCACCGAATTTGCCCCCGGACTGGTGCTGCGCGGCTTCAGCGCACCGCTGCGCCTGCAAGATTTCAAGCTGATCGCGTTTGACATGGACTCCACCCTCATCAACATTGAGTGTGTGGACGAGATTGCCGATGCGGTGGGCCGCAAGGACGAAGTGGCCGCCATCACCGAAGCGGCCATGCGCGGCGAGATCACCGACTTCAAGGACAGCCTGCGCCGCCGCGTGGCCTTGCTCAAGGGCGTAACGCTGGCCGACATGGAGCGCGTGTACGCCGAACGTCTGCGCCTCAACCCGGGCGCGCAGGAGCTGGTGCAGGCCTGCCGCGCGGCTGGTCTGAAAGTGCTGCTGGTGTCGGGCGGCTTCACCTTTTTTGCCGATCGCGTGCGCCAGCGCTTGCAGATCGATTTCGCCCGCTCCAACCAGCTGGAGCTGCAGGATGGCGTGCTCACCGGTGGCCTGGTGCCGCAGTGCTGGGGCGACATTTGCGACGGTGCCGAGAAGCGCCGCACCGTGCTGGAGGTTGCGTCGTTGTTGGGCATCACGCCGGGGCAGTGCATTGCCGTGGGCGACGGTGCCAACGATTTGCCGATGATGGCCGCCTGTGCCGAGGCCGGCGGCCTGTCGGTGGCCTACCACGCCAAGCCCAAGGTGCGCGAGCAGGCACTGGTGGCGATCCAGGACGGTGGGCTGGATCGTCTGCTGGACGTGTTGCGCTGATGCCGGCGGCGGTTTTGGCGCGTGGCTTCTAAAATCGGATGGTGTCTGGCCAAGTCGGGCCGGGTGTTTGGGTTCATCAACAAGGAAGGTTTGGCATGAAACACACCGCTGTGCGCGCGTCTGTCATGGCGTGGATTCCCGCCCTGCAAGCTCCGGTGTCGTCGCACCGCACCGCTGGCGCACTGGCGCTGGCGGCGCTGTTGCTGGCGGCCTGTGCGGGTCAGCCCGGGGTGCCGCTGCAGCGTGCGCCGGTGGAGGAGCGCACCGTGGCCAAGGGCGCCACGGCGGGCCGGGTGGCGCCGCAGCTGCTGCCGGGCTACGAGAACGCGGGCAAGCCGGGCTACTACACCGTGCAGCCGGGCGATACGCTGACGCGCATTGCGCTCAACGCGGGCCAGAACTGGCGCGACGTGCAGGCTTGGAACAAGTTGGCCAACCCCGATCTGGTCGAGGTGGGGCAGGTGTTGCGCGTGGTGCCGCCCGTCGGTACGGTGCCCAGTGCAATGCCGGTGGCATCGGCCCCGGTGGTGGCGCCGGTGCCTGCCGCCGTGCCAGAACCTGCTGCCACGGGAGTGGTCACGCGCCCGATCAGCGGCGGCTCGACCGCGCAGCCGCAGGCCCTGCCAGCACCGGTGGCGGTGGCGCCATTGCCAGCGCCTAGGGTGGCCGCTGCGGCCCCGGCGCCCGTCCAGGCCAGCGTGCCTGCGGTGCCCGCAGGTGACCAGGTGGCCTTTATGTGGCCGGTGAACGGCGCGCTGCTGTCCGGCTTTGACGAGACCCGCAACAAGGGCATTGCGCTGGCGGGCAAGCCGGGCGACCCGGTGCTGGCCGCCGCCGATGGCCGCGTGGTGTACGCCGGTGCGCTGCGCGCCTACGGCAACCTCGTCATCCTCAAGCACAACAACACCTTTTTGACCGCCTACGCGCACAACCAGACCTTGCTGGTGAAAGAAGACCAGACCGTGCGCAAGGGCCAGAAAATTGCCGAAATGGGCAGCAGCGACGCCGACCGCGTCAAGTTGCACTTTGAGGTGCGCCGCCAAGGCAAACCCGTCGATCCCCTGAAATACCTGCCCGCCCGCTGATGACCACCGAGACTTTTGACACCGAAACCGCGGCCTTGCCCGTTGCCCCCGCCGCTGCTGCCGCCGACGCGCCCGTGCTGCCCGAAGGCTGGCTCGAAATCCAGTCCATGGATTTGGACGCGCAGGGCGTGGCCCGCAAGCCCGATGGCAAGGTGGTGTTCATCGACGGCGCGCTGCCGACCGAGTACGTCAGCGCCCAGACGCACCGCAAGAAAAACCAGTGGGAACAGGCCACGCTGACCGAGATCCACCGCGAGTCGGCGCAGCGCGTTGCGCCCGGTTGCCCGCACTTTGGCCTGCATGCCGGCGCCTGCGGTGGCTGCAAGATGCAACACCTGGAGCCTGCGGCGCAGGTGGCGGTCAAGCAGCGCGTGCTGGAGGACAACCTGTGGCACCTGGGCAAGGTCAAGCCCCAGAACCTGCTGCGCCCGATTGCCGGGCCCGCCTGGGGCTACCGCTACCGGGGCCGTCTGTCGGTGCGCTACGTGGTCAAGAAGGGTGAGGTGCTGGTGGGTTTCCACGAGCGCAAGAGCCGCTACGTGGCCGACATGAAAGTGTGCCCGGTGCTGCCACCGCACGTCAGCGCGATGCTGGTGCCGCTGCGCGAGCTGATCGCCAGCCTGGACGGGCGCGACACCTGCCCGCAGATCGAGCTGGCCTGTGGCGACGAAGTCACCGCGCTGGTGCTGCGCCACCTGCAACCGCTGAGCGCGGGCGACCAGGCCAAACTGCTGGCCTTTGCCGCCACGCACAGCGCGCACAACGTGCAGTGGTGGCTGCAGCCCAAGGGGCCGGACACGGTACACCTGCTCAACGCCGAGCTGAACCAGCCCGAGCTGGCCTACGCCTTGCCCGAATTTGGCATACGCATGCCGTTCAAGCCGACCGACTTCACGCAGGTCAACCCGCACATCAACCGGGTGCTGGTGGCGCGGGCGTTGCGCTTGCTGGAGGTGCAAAAATCCGAGCGCGTGATCGACTGGTTCTGCGGCCTGGGCAACTTTACCTTGCCGCTGGCCACGCAAGCAGCCGAGGTGTTGGGCATCGAAGGCAGCGAGGCGCTGGTGGCGCGTTCGCGCGAGAACCTGGAGCGCAACCGCGCCCAGCGCCCCAGTGGCCTGGCCCCGACGCGCTTTGTGGCGCGCAACCTGTTCGAGATGACGCCCGAGATGCTGGTGGCCGATGGTGTGGCCGACAAGTGGCTGGTCGATCCGCCGCGCGAAGGTGCGTTTGCGCTGGCCAAGGCACTGGCCGACATCCACCAGCGCCAGTTGCAGGGCGAGGCCGCCCCCACCACCGCCGACGGCCAGCCGTGGCAACCGCCGCGCCGCATTGTCTACGTGAGTTGCAACCCGGCCACGCTGGCGCGCGACGCTGGCCTGCTGGTGCATCAGGCGGGCTACCGCTGCACGGCGGCGGGCGCGGTCAACATGTTCCCGCACACGGCGCACGTGGAAAGTATCGCGGTGTTCGAGCACGCGGGCTGAAACCCGCACCGTCCCCTTGAACCCGGAACCGGCGCCTGGCTGTTACAGCAGGCGCCTGTTTTTTTATGGGGCTGCAGCGCCGGTGGCGGCCTTTGCGGGTTTCTCGGGCTTGGCGGCCTTACCGTCCTTGCCTTCGGGATTGGTTTCGATGATGGAAGGAGCTTCTACCACCGGCTGCGGTGCGGGGGGCACTGGCGCCGAGGGCATGCCCTCGATCTCGTTTTCGCGCATGTAGGTGTCCATCTCGCGCCAGCCTTCGAACACCTGCGCCTTGGACGACTTGGGGTTGTCGCGGTAACAGTCCTCGATGCTGCGCAGGGCGTGTCGGCACGCGCCGCCGATGGCCTTGCTCTCGGCCTCGGCCTCGGCCATTTTTTGCCCGGGTGTGACGACGCCCAGGGTGCCCAGCATGTCGCAACCCGACAGCAGCGCCGTGGCGGTCAGCAGCGCCGTGCCGCCCGCGCGGCGCCATGAAAAGTGGGGGTGAAAAACTTGCATGAGGCTATATCGGCCAGCCCGGGCGGTGGCTTGAACGCTTTTGGCGCCGCGGCGCCGCATCCCGGGTACTGCGGGCAGTACCTGGCTGGGCACGGTTGGTCAGGGCTCGGTGATGAAGCCCAGTTTCTGGATGCCCGCGCGTTGTGCCGTGGCCATGGCCTGTGCCACCCGTTCGTAGCGCACCGCCTTGTCGCCCCGGATGTGCAGTTCGGGCTGCGGTTGTTGCTGCGCGGCGGCGGTCAGGCGGGTCTGCAGTTCGGCGTCGCTGACCGGGGTCTGGTTCCAGTGGTACTGGCCCTGGGCATCGACGCTGAGCTGGACGGTGGCGGGCTTGGGCTGCACCTTCTGGGTGCTGGCTTGCGGCAAGTCCACCTTGACCGCGTGCTGGATCACGGGCACGGTGATGATGAACACGATCAGCAGCACCAGCATCACGTCGATCAGCGGCACCATGTTGATTTCGCTGAGGACGTCGTCGTGGTCGTCTTGGGAGCTGGAAAACGCCATACCGTGGGTCTCCTGGTCAAGCCTTGGGCGCGCCACTGACGCGCGCACCGGTCACGAAGTAGGCGTGCAGGTCGTGCGCAAAGCGGTTGAGCCGGTGCAGCACGCCCTTGTTGCCGCGCACCAGCGCGTTGTAGCCCAGCACGGCCGGAATGGCCACCACCAGGCCAAAGGCGGTCATGATGAGGGCCTCGCCAATCGGGCCTGCCACCTGGTCGATGCTGGCCTGGCCCGAGGCACCTATGCCCAGCAGCGCGTGGTAGATGCCCCAGACGGTGCCAAACAGCCCCACGAACGGCGCCGTGGAGCCCACCGAGGCCAGCACCGCCAGCCCCGATTGCAGCCGCGTGGTGAAGTCGTCGATGGAGTTGCGCAGCGCACGCGTAACCCATTCGCTGGTGTCGAGCGTGTCGTGCAGCTGGCGTTGATCCTGGCGCTGGCCTTGGCTGTGGTGCTGTTGCAGGTGGCTGGTGGCCTCATGGCCTTCCAGTGCCAGCAGGTGGAAGGGGTTGTCGCCCGCACCGCCCAGGCGGCTGAGGCCTTCGGCAAAGTCGGTGCTGTGCCAGAAGGCATCGCACGCGCGGGCCTGGGCCTGGTGGCGCCGCAGGTTGAGCGCCTTGACGAGGATGATGATCCACGACACGACGGACATGCCCAGCAGGATGAGGGCGACCGAGCGGGTGATCCAGTCGCCTTGCGCCCAGACGTGGGCCAGGCCAAACGGTGTTTCAGGGGTGTTCACGGCAATTTACTCCAAGACAAAATTCAGGGGGATGTTGAACCACATGGCTTCGGGCACGCCCGCGCGTTGGCCGGGGATGTAGCGCCAGTTCAGCACGGTTTGCAGGGCGGTCTGGTCCAGGCGGTCGTAGCCGCTGGAGGTCTTGATCTCGGCTTGGGTGGCGCGGCCGTTGGTGTCGATCCAGACCCGCACCACGACCTTGCCTTCCTCGCCCAGGCGTTTGCTCAGGGCCGGGTAGGGCGGTTTGGGGTTGTTGAGGTAGCTGGCGCTGGCGTTGGGCAGTTCGACCTTGGCGGGCGCCGGTGCCGGTGCGGTGCTGGCAGGCGTGGCCTGGGGTATGCCTGCCGCGCTGGCCGGTGTGGCGGGACTGGGCTGGGCCAGTGTGGCCGTGGGGGCGTTGGGGCTGGGTTCGGCCTGCGTGGCGGCGGGCAGGGCCGCCGGGGCCGGTGTGGTGGCCGGGCGTGCTACCGGTTGTGGCTGGGTGGGCGCAGGTTGGGGCGGCGTGGGGGCTGGCGCGGCCTTCCTGGGTTGGGCTACGGGTGGAGCGGCGGGTGGTGTTGGTGCGGGCGCGGGTACGGGTGCCACCTCGCTGATGAGGCTGGCGGCAATGAGGATGTCGGGCTCAGGCTCGGGCGGTCGGGCTTGCCAGCCCGCTTGCAGGCCCCAGAGCGCACCGGCGTGCGCCGCCAGCACGGCACAGCCTGTCCATAGGTGCCGTGCGGGCCAGCGCGGTGCGTGCCCGGGGCGGGAAAGGGGAATCGCCATAGAACGGTGGGTGTCAGAAGGAAAAATGGGGTGCGGTGGCCGGGTTGGGGTGCAGCAGGCCTGGCCGGGCCTGTGCCGGAGCCGTGACGCCGCACAGCGCCATGGCGGCGTGCAGCTCGTCTTGCAGCAGGCGCAGCACGTGCGCCACGCCAGCTGCTCCAGCATTGGCCAGGCCATACAGCACAGGCCGACCGAGCAGCACGGCGTGGGCGCCCAGGGCCAGCGCCTTGAGCACATCGGTGCCGCGCCGGATGCCACCATCGACGAGCACAGCGGCATCGCCTTGCAGTGCATCGGCAATGGCGGGCAGGGCCAGTGCCGTGGGCAGGGCGGTGTCCAGCGTGCGCCCGCCGTGGTTGGACACCACCACGCCCGCCGCCCCCAGCCGCACCGCTTGCTGGGCATCGTCGGGGTGCAGGATGCCTTTGACCAGCACTGGCAGCCCGGCTTCGGCCACCAGCCAGGCCAGGTCGTCCCATTGCAAGGCTTGGGCCAGCAGGGCGGGTACGCCGGGCGTGGCGGGGCTGGGCAGATCCAAGGCACACAGCCCGGCGGGCAATTGGAAACCGGCGCGGCGTTCGCGGTCGCGCACGCCTTGCAGGGGTGCATCGGCGGTGACGACGATGGCTTCGTAGCCCGTCTGGTGCACGCGTTGCAGCAGTTCACGCATCCAGCCCCGGTCGTTGTGACCGTAGAGCTGGAACCACAGCGGGCCTCGGTCGGTATCGTGCAGGTACAGCGCAGCCACCTGTTCCGGAGGGGTGCTGGTTTGGGTGCTGAGCACCATGCCCACGCCCAGGGCGGCGGCGGCCACGGCGGTGGCGTGTTCCCCGTCGGGGTGGGCCAGCCGGTGGCAGGCCATCGGTGCCACCAGCACAGGGCTGGGCCAGTCACGGCCCAACAGACGGGTGCGAGTGTGCAGGCCCGCCAGCGGTTTCAGCACGCGCGGGCGCAGCAGCCATTGCTGCCACGCGTCGTGGTTGGCGCGCAAGGTGGTTTCGTCACCCGCTCCACCGCTGATGTAGGCCCCATGTGCGGGGTCGAGCCGCTGTTGGGCCAGCGTTTCGTGGTCGGCCAAGGTGTGCAACCCGGCGGGCAGGGCGTGGCGCTGCAAGGTTGGCATCGTCATGGTCAGGTGCTGGCCCATTGGCGTAGCAGGTTGTGGTACACGCCGGTCAGGGCGGTGGTTTCGGGCGATTCGCCGTGCTGTTGGCGCAGTTTGAGCAGGTTCATGTCCAGGTCGAACAGCAAGCGGCGCTGCTCGTCGTGGCGCACCATGCTTTCCACCCAAAAAAAGCTGGCGATGCGTGCTCCCCGCGTGACCGGGGCCACACGGTGGACGCTGGTGCCGGGGTAGATGACGGCATCGCCCGCGGGCAGTTTGACGCGCTGTTCGCCATAGCTGTCGTGGATGGTGAGTTCACCGCCATCGTAGCTGCCAGGATCGGCCAGAAACACGGTGCAGGAGATGTCACTGCGCACCCACTCGCCGCTGGCGCTGGAATGCAGCACCGCACCGTCCACATGGGCACCGTAAAAGTTGGCTGCGCCGCTGTAACGGTTGAACAGCGGGTTGAAGATCTTGCGTGGCAAGGTGGCCGAGAAAAACAGCGGATCGCGCTGCAACGCCGCCAGCACCAGCGCCTGCAACTGGCGCGAGGCGGCGCTGTCCTGCGCCAATTGCTGGTTGTTCTTTTGCGTCACCGCTTGCGCGCCGGCGCTGCTGCGGCCATCCATCCACGGTGCGTCATCGCCCAGCAGGGCTTGCGCGGTGCGCACTTCGTCGGGGGTCAGCAGTTGTTTCAGGTGCAGCAGCATGGCAGGCGGTGGGCAAAAGGTGGGTCAGAACAGGGTTTTCAGGCTCAACTGTACGGTGCGCGCGGCCCCCGGTGCGTAAAAACCCCGGTACAACGAGTCGGCGTACAGTTTGTCGGTCAGGTTGGTCACGTTGAGCTTGAGCGAGGTGGCATCGGTCACGTTGTACTCGGCCATCGCGTCCACGGTGGTGAACGATTGGGCCACCACTTGGCGTGCGCCTTCGGGGCTTTGTTCGCCCCGGTAGTTCAGGCCCGCGCCCACGCGCAGCTTGGGCAGCACGCGGTAGGTGGTCCACAGGCTGGCGCTGTGCTTGGGGGTCAGGGCCGGGCGGTCGCCTTCCTGCTGTGCGTTGCCGGTGGAGCCAGCGGGCCGACCACTGTCGATCTTGGCGGTCGGAATCCAGGTGTGGTTGTAAAACACTTCCCACTTGGGCGTGATGCGCCCGGCCAGGTTGAACTCCATGCCGGTGGCGTGGCGCTTGCCCGACAGCAGGTAGCTGTCGGCGGTGGGCTCATCGGTGTTGCGTTCGTTGTACTTCTCGGAATGGAACAGGGCCACGCCCAGCGAGGCCTTCTGCTCGAACAGCTCGAACTTGCCGCCGATCTCGACGTTGCGGCTCTTCTCGGGTGCGGTGTTGAGCAGCTTTTCGTTGTTGCTGCCTGCGGTGTTGCAGATGTTGATGCCGTGGGCGTAGGTGTCGCCCGAGGTGTTGAACGAGGAGCCAAACGAGGCGTAGTACGACGCCACCTCGCTGGGCTGGTAGATCACGCCCAGGCGTGGGCTGAGCAAGGTGTCCTCGATCTCGATGCTTTGCACCGGATCGCAGGTGTTGGTGCGGTTCTTGGTGCTGAAGCGGTCCACGCGCAGCCCGCCCAGCAGCTTGACCTGGTCGGTGATGGACACCGTGTCTTGCGCGTACACCCCGATGGTCTGGCTCTTGAAGCTGTTGAGCACCGGATCGCCCCGGTCGTCCGGGCGCCAGGCACCGTCATTGGGCGTGCCCACGGTGGTGGTCAGGCCGCTGGCGCTGCCAGCAAAGCTGTTGTTGCGCCGGGCGTTTTCGTAGCTGACGTCAACGCCGGCAATCAGTTCGTGTTTCTTGCCCCAGGCCTCGAACTTGTTGCTCAGGTCGCTCTGGAGCTGTGTCAGCTCGCTGCTGCCTACGCGCCCCTTGGGGGTGCGGGTGATGGGGGTGTTGTCGTTGTGGCGGTTTTCAAAGTTGGTGGCGGCGCCGTTGGTCTGGCCAAAGCGCACCACGCTGGCCCACAGGTCGCGCTCGTAGTTGCCGTGGCGCAGGGTGGTCTTGAGTGTGGTGTCCTGGTCAAAACGGTGTGTGTGGCTCAGGGTGGCGTAGGCGCTGCGGGTTTGCAGGTGGTCCGAGGCCAGGCCGTAGTAGTTCTTGGCGGGCAGGGTGGGCACGATCTTGCCGTTGCTGGTGTACCACGGGTGGTTGTACAGCGGCACGCCATCGGTTTCCAGGTAATACAGGCCCGCCGAGAACTCGTCGCGCAGCCCGATGCCCCAGCGGAAGGTGGGCGCGATGCCCTTCTTGTTGACCGATGCGCCATGGTTGTCGGCTTCGTGGTGCAGCGCATTGATGCGCAAAGCCGAGTCTGGGCTGGTCTGGATGTTGAAGTCGCCGGTGGCGCGCACTTCCTGGCCCGAGCCCACGGTCAGGTCCGCCTCGTGCTGCGTCATCAGGAACGGCTGCTTGCTGACCTGGTTGACCACGCCGCCGGTGGAGCCCTTGCCAAACAGCATGGAGGCCGAACCCTTGAGCACCTCGACCCGGTCGTGGTTGAAGGTGTCGCGCTCGATCAGCGCAGCGTCCTTGAGGCCATCGACGTAGATGTCGCCAGCCTGGCCCAGCGAGAAGCCGCGCAGGCGCACGTCCTCCTCGCCCGTCTCGCCGGCTTGGAAGGTCACGCCAGCGGTGGTTTTAAGCACTTCACGGAAATCATCGAGGTTGCGGTCGTCGATCAGGTGCTCCGTCATCACCGTGACGGATTGCGGAATGTCGCGCAGGGCTTGTTCGCCCTTGCCAATGCGGCTGGTTTTGGTGCGCAGGCTGGTCTTGGCGCCAGGGCTGTCGGCTTGCGAACTGCCCTGCACCGTGACGGTGGGCAGCGTGGCGCTGGCCGCAGCGTCGCCCGCCGTGGTGGCGCCGCCGGGGGTGGGGCTTTGTGCCCAGGCGCTGACGGAGCCCGCCAGCAACAGGGCGCCCAGGGGCAGCAGCGCGGGGCGTGCGCACGGGCCGGTGGTGGCCAAGGCCGTGGTGGCCGCGTCCAGCGGCAGAACAGGAGAGGTGGCGGGCATGGGTGCTTTTTTCCAGAGAAACAACAACGGGACACAGGACAACGGTGCCGATCAGCGAACCGCATTCTACATTGCAAATGAGAAAGATTCGCATTAAGTTTTTGGATTTTTGAATCCGGCTATGAACCCCATAGCCACTATCAATAACCTTTTGTCATAGGACTGAGCTATGATTTGAGCCATGCCAGACGTGTTCTGGTCTGTCCGTTCCCACCCCTTCATCAAGGAAGTCACAATGTCGATCATCAACACCCAAGTGCAACCGTTCAAGACCCAGGCCTTCCACAACGGCCAGTTCATCGAAGTGACCGAGCAAGCCTTCCACGGCAAGTGGTCGGTCGTGATCTTCATGCCGGCGGCCTTCACCTTCAACTGCCCGACCGAGATTGAAGACGCCGCCGACAACTACGCCGCTTTCCAGGCCGCTGGCGCTGAGGTCTACATCGTGACCACCGACACCCACTTCAGCCACAAGGTGTGGCACGAGACCAGCCCCGCCGTGGGCAAGGCCAAGTTCCCGCTGGTGGGCGACCCGACCCACACCCTGACCAACATGTTCGGCGTGCACATTCCGGAAGAAGGCCTGGCCCTGCGCGGCACCTTCGTGATCAACCCGGAAGGCGTGGTCAAAACCGCTGAAATCCACAGCAACGAAATCGCCCGCGACGTGTCGGAAACCCTGCGCAAGCTCAAGGCCGCCCAGTTCACCGCCGCCAACCCCGGCCAAGTGTGCCCGGCCAAGTGGAAGGAAGGCGCCCAGACCATCACCCCGTCGCTGGACCTGGTCGGCAAGATCTGATGCCGCTGCGCGGCCCCGCCTTGCGTGCAAGGTGGTGGCGCCGCGTTGCGCGTCCGTCTCGAAGGCGTTGCCCTGCGGCAGCGCCTTTTTTCTTGTGGCCCATGCCCGCCTGATGATGGGCTTTGCCTATTGATAGCTTTTGAATAATAAATCAAAGTTTCAATAGAAATATCCTAAACTAAAGCTTGTTTTCCACCTCACCGCACAAAGGATTGACCCATGATCGACGACAACCTCAAAGCCCAGTTGCAAGCCTACTTGGAGCGCGTGACGCAGCCGTTCGAGCTGGTGGCCTCGCTGGACGACTCCCGCAGCTCGCAGGAGCTCAAGTCGCTGCTGGAGACCATTGTCGGCCTGAGCGACAAGATCGGCCTGCGCACCGACGGCAACGACCAGCGCAAGCCGTCGTTCAGTTTGCAGCGTGTGGGCACGCAGCAAAGCCTGCGCTTTGCCGCGATCCCGCTGGGGCACGAGTTCACCTCGCTGGTGCTGGCGCTGCTGTGGACCGGTGGCCACCCGCCCAAGGCCGAAGCGGCGGTGATCGAGCAGATCCAGGCGCTGGATGGTGACTTTAACTTTGAGGTCTACATGTCGCTGAGCTGCCACAATTGCCCGGATGTGGTGCAGGCACTGAGCCTGATGGCGGTGCTCAATCCCAAGGTCAAGACCGTGGTGATCGACGGGGCGCTGAACCAGGCCGAGGTGGAAGCGCGCCAAGTGATGGCGGTGCCGATGGTGTACCTCAACGGCGAGGTGTTTGGCTCGGGCCGCATGACGCTGGAAGAGATCGTGGCCAAGTTGGACACCAACTCCGCCGCGCGCGAAGCGGCCAAGCTCAACGACAAGGCCCCGTTTGACGTGCTGGTGGTGGGTGGTGGCCCCGCTGGCGCAGCGGCTGCGGTGTACGCCGCGCGCAAGGGTATCCGCACCGGCGTGGCCGCCGAACGCATGGGGGGCCAAGTCAACGACACGTTGGGTATCGAGAACTACATCTCGGTGCTGGAAACCCAAGGGCCAAAACTGTCGGCGGCGCTGGAAGCGCACGTGCGCCACTACGGCGTGGACGTGATGAACCTGCAACAGGCCGTCAAGCTGGTGCCGGCCTCCACGCCGGGTGGGCTGATTGAGGTGCAACTGGCCAATGGTGGCGTGCTCAAGTCGCGCAGCGTCATTTTGTCCACCGGCGCGCGCTGGCGCAACGTCAACGTGCCGGGCGAGAATGAGTACCGCAACAAGGGCGTGGCCTACTGCCCGCACTGCGACGGCCCGCTGTTCAAGGGCAAGCGCACAGCGGTCATCGGTGGGGGCAACTCGGGCGTGGAAGCGGCCATCGACCTGGCCGGCATCGTGGCCCACGTCACCCTGATCGAGTACGGTGACCAGCTGCGCGCCGACGCGGTGCTGCAGACCAAGCTGCGCAGCATGCCCAACGTGACCATCCTCACCAACGCCCAGACCACCGAAATCACCGGCGACGGCCAGAAGGTCAACGGTCTGAAGTACAAGGACCGCATCAGCGGTACCGAGCACACCGTCGCGCTGGAAGGCATCTTCGTGCAGATTGGCCTGGTGCCCAACACGGAGTGGTTGCAAGGCACACTGGAACTCAACCGCGGCGAAATTGTGGTGGATGCCAAGGGTCAGACCAGCGTGCCGGGCGTGTTTGCGGCCGGCGACTGCACCACGGTGCCGTACAAGCAGATCATCATCGCCGCGGGCGAAGGGGCCAAGGCCGCGCTGGGTGCGTTTGACCACCTGATCCGCACCTCTGCGCCCAACGCCTGACGGTAACCAAGGCAATGGCCCCACCCCCGTATCAGGGATGGGGCCAGCCTGTTGTTACGGCGGCGGTTCAGTGGCCGGTCTTGAATACCGACACCACCTGCGCCAGGTGGTGTGCTTGCTCCCGCAGTGAGGTGGCCGCAGCGGCCGCCTCTTCGACCAGCGCGGCATTTTGCTGGGTCATTTGATCCAAATTGCCCACCGACTGGTTGATTTGGCCAATGCCTTCGCGCTGCTCGCCCGCTGATGAGGAAATTTCGGTGATCAAGGCACTGACCTCGCGCACGCCACCGACGATTCTGTCCATCGCCTCACCGGCTTGTTCCACCTGTTGTGAGCCTTGCTCCACGCTGGCCACCGATTGGTTGATCAAATCTTTGATCTCTTTGGCTGCTGCGGCGCTGCGTTGTGCCAGGGTACGCACTTCACCCGCCACCACAGCAAACCCGCGCCCTTGTTCGCCTGCGCGGGCGGCTTCGACCGCCGCATTCAGCGCCAGAATGTTGGTTTGGAATGCAATGCCATCGATCACGCCAATGATGTCGGAAATGCGGCGCGACGATTCGGTGATGTGCTGCATGCTGCTGACCACCTGATCCACCACATCGCCGCCACGTGTGGCCGCTTGTGCTGCGGTCACGGCCAGTTCGCTGGCCCGCTGTGCGGTGCTGGCCGATTGGTTGACGGTGCTGGTCAACTCTTCCATGCTGGCGGCGGTTTCTTGCAGGCTGGAGGCGGTTTGTTCGGTGCGGCTGGACAGGTCGTTGTTGCCGTTGGCAATCTCGGTGGAAGCGGTGGAGATGGCATCCACCCCTTGGCGCACTTGCGCCACCAGACCGCGCAAGCGTTCGGTCATGTGCATAAATTCGGTTTGCAGATCGCCAAATTCATCGCTGCGGTTGACGGTCACGTTGTGCGTCAAATCGCCGTGGCCAATGGCGCGGGCTTGCGTCACGGTATCATGCAGCGGTTGGGTGATGGAGCGCACCAGCCACAGCACCGCCACCACGGCCACGGCGTACACCAACGCACCCGCCAGCAAGGTGATCCAAGACGACCACTGGCGCGTGGCTTCTGCATCCTTGGTGATTTGGTCGCGCAGGGTTTTTTGTACCTGCACCAGTTGTTGCAGGCTTTCAAACAGTTTTTAGTTTTTGGGTGGCGGGCAGGAATTGCTGTTGGGTAAAAGCCAGCGCCGCCGCCGGATCGCCTTTGGCTTTGACTTCTGGAATTTGTTTCAGAACGGCCAGCGCCTCCGCCCGAATTTTGGAAATCTTGTCAAACGCTTCTTTTTCTGCGGCGGTGCTCAGGTTCTGACCCACTTGCTGCTGAATGTCGCTGATTTGCGCGGAGTTGGCTTTGGTGCGTTCCCCCAGCATGTTGGAGGCCGCTGGATCGACCACGTTGATGTAAGCCATCGTGCGCTCAATCACCACTTCGGTCAGGCCTTGCCAGCGGGTGGTCAGTGTGATGGATTGTTCAATGCGTTCGATGGAGGCCATGGCCTCGCTCATGGCCTGGTCGTTGCGGTATTGGGTCAGCAGCGACACCAGCAGCAGCATGGACAAGAGTGACAGTATGGTGATCCAGAGTTTTTGTGCGACGCGCATGGTGTGGAGGGTAATGGGATTTATGGGATTCTAGCCACGGTATACAGCAGCATAGCTGGCATTTGAGGTATGACGGGGTATCAGTTCAGTTTTTTGACCAACACCATAGAACGGCGATCCCAGTTGTACTTGCGTTTGCGTGCCTCGGGCAGCCAGTCGGGGTCCACGGCCTGGAAGCCGCGCTTGATGAACCAGTGCATGGTGCGCGTGGTGAGCACAAAGATGCTCTCCAGTCCCATGTATTTGGCGCGCTGTTCGATGCGGCGCAGAATTTTTTCGCCATCGCCTTGGCCTTGCGCTTGGGGTGATACCGTGACAGCGGCCATTTCAGCGGTCTTGGCCTCAGGATAGGGGTAGAGTGCGGCGCAGGCAAAAATCACGCCGTCGTGCTCCACGATGGTGTAGTTGCTGATGTCGCGCTCGATCTCGGTGCGGCTGCGTTTGACCAGCGTGCCATCTTTTTCGAACGGCTCGATCAGTTGCAGGATGCCGCCCACGTCGTCTGGGGTGGCTTCGCGCAGTTCTTCCAGTTTTTCGTCCACCACCATGGTGCCGATGCCGTCGTGGACGTACACCTCCAGCAGCAGGGAGCCGTCCACCGCAAACGGGATGATGTGGCTGCGCTCGACACCGCTTTTGCAGGCTTTGACGCAGTGTTGCAGGTAAAACCCGGTGTCGGTGGGGTTGTGGCCGGGGGGGCGCTCGGCCAAAATGCGTTCGGCTTGGGCCAGCGGCAGTTCGGTGTCGATGGGGTTGTCGTCGCTGGCCGGGGCGTGCGGGTCCATGCGGATGCCGGGGATTTCGGTGACGAAGATCAGCTTGTCGGCCTGCAACGCGGTGGCCACGCTGGTGGCCACTTCTTCCATGCTGAGGTTGAACGCCTCGCCCGTGGGCGAGAACCCAAAGGGTGACAGCAGCACCACCGCGCCCATGTCCAGTGTGCGCAAAATGCCGTCCACGTCCACCTTGCGCACCAGCCCGGAATGCTGGTAGTCGATGCCATCCACAATGCCCACCGGGCGCGCGGTGATGAAGTTGCCCGAAATCACCCGCACCGTGGCCCCGGCCATCGGCGTGTTGGGCAGCCCTTGGCTGAAGGCGGCTTCAATTTCGTAGCGCAACTGGCCAGCGGCTTCTTGTGCGCAATCGAGCGCCACGCTGTCGGTGATGCGGGTGCCGTTGTGGTAGCGCGGTGCATGGCCTTTGGCCAGCAGTTGTTCGTTCACCTGGGGCCGAAAGCCGTGTACCAGCACAATGCGCACCCCCATGCTCTGGATCAGCGCCAAATCCTGCGCCAGGTTGGGGAGCTTGCCCGCAGCAATGGCTTCGCCCGGAATGCCAATGACAAAGGTTTGGTTGCGGAATTTGTGGATGTACGGGGCCACAGAACGGAACCACGGTACAAAGGTAAAGTTGAAGACAGCGGACATGGGCGGCGGGGATAATGGAAGGTTTTGCAACAGACCGAAGTTTGCCACGTGCCGCTTGCTCCCTTGAACATTACTTTTCCCGATGCGTTGCCGGTGTCCGGCAAGCGCCATGAGATTGAAGCCGCGCTGCGCGAGCACCAAGTCATCATCGTCTGTGGCGAGACCGGCTCCGGCAAAACCACGCAGTTGCCCAAAATTGCGCTGGCCATGGGGCGCGGTGGCCAGGCGCAGCGCCAGGCCTTGGCGGCGGGGGCTGAAGCGGGCGCTCAGGCTGCGGCGCAGGTGCCATCGGATGGCGGACCGCGTGGCCGTCGCCCCGACCCCCGTCGCCCAGCCCGGCCCCAGTTGATAGGCCACACCCAGCCGCGCCGCATTGCCGCCAGTTCGGTGGCGGCACGCATTGCCGAGGAGTTGCAAACCCCGCTGGGCGAGGTGGTGGGCTACAAGGTGCGCTTCCACGACCGCTTGAGCAAAAACGCCTCGGTCAAATTGATGACAGACGGCATCTTGCTGGCCGAAACGCAGACCGACCCGCTGCTGCACGCCTACGACACGCTCATCATCGACGAGGCGCACGAGCGCAGCCTGAACATCGACTTTTTGCTGGGCTACCTGCGGCAAATCCTGCCGCGTCGGCCCGATTTGAAGGTGATCGTCACGTCGGCGACGATTGATGCCGACCGTTTTGCGCAGCATTTTGCGTCGCGGCATGGGCCTGCGCCGGTCATCATGGTGTCGGGGCGCACGTTTCCGGTGGAGATGCGCTACCGCCCGTTCGAGGACAGCCGCGAGTACGACCTCAACAGCGCGATGGCCGATGCGGTGGACGAGCTGTGGCGCGGCGGCGCACACGCGGGCGATATTTTGATTTTTTTGCCCGGCGAGCGTGAGATCCGCGAGGCCGCCGATCACCTGCGCAAGCACTTGAGCCACATCCCGGCACTTCGTAACGTCGAGGTGCTGCCGCTGTTTGCCCGCTTGAGCCAGGCCGAACAAGACCAGATTTTCAAGCCGCACGGCCAGCGCCGCATCGTGATTGCCACCAACGTGGCCGAAACTTCGCTCACGGTGCCGGGTATCCGCTATGTGATTGATGCGGGCACCGCGCGTGTCAAGCGTTACAGCTTGCGCAGCAAGGTGGAACAGTTGTTGGTGGAGCCCATCAGCCAAGCGGCGGCCAACCAGCGCGCGGGCCGTTGTGGCCGGGTGGCCGATGGCATCTGCATCCGGCTCTACGACGAAGCCGACTTCAACGCCCGCCCACGCTTCACCGATCCCGAGATCCTGCGCTCCTCGCTGGCGGCGGTGATTTTGCGCATGAAGTCGCTGCACTTGGGGCAGGTCGAGGATTTTCCGTTTCTGGAAGCGCCCACGCGGCGCGCCATCACCGATGGCTACCAGCTGTTGCAGGAGTTGGGGGCGGTGGACGAGGCCAACGAGCTGACCCCACTGGGCCGCGAACTGGCCAAGTTGCCGTTGGATCCGCGTGTGGGCCGCATGATTCTGGAAGCGCGCAGCCGCAACGCGCTGGACGAGGTGCTCATCATCGCCAGCGCCTTGAGCGTGCAGGACGTGCGCGAACGCCCGATGGAAGCGCAGGCGCAGGCCGACCAAGCCCACGCCAAGTTCGACGACGAGAAAAGCGAGTTCAGCAGCTACCTCAAGCTGTGGAAATGGCTCGACGAAGCGCGCGGCGGCAAGACCCCCAAGCAGCACACCGCCCAAACGGCTGCGCCCGCTGCGGCCACGCACAAAATTTCCAACCGCCAATACGAAGCGTTGTTGCGGCAAAACTTCATCAGCGTGCGCCGCCTGCGCGAGTGGCGCGACATCCACAGCCAACTGCACACCGTGGTGGCCGAGCACGGCTGGCAGCTCAACACCACCCCCGCCAGCTACGAGCAGCTGCACTTGGCGATGTTGTCCGGGCTGCTGGGCAACATCGGCTGCAAGCACGACACCGAGGACGTGTACTTGGGCGCGCGCGGCATCAAGTTTTACCGCCACCCTGGCGCGCATTTGAGCAAACGCCCCGGGCGCTGGATTGTGGCCGCCGAGCTGGTGGAGACCGCCAAATTGTTCGGGCGCAGCATCGCCGCCATTGAGCCGCAGTGGCTGGAGCAGGTCGGCGCGCATCTGCTGAAAAAACAGACGCTGGATCCGCACTGGGAGAAAAAAGCCGCCGAGGTGGTGGCCTACGAACGCGCCACCCTGTACGGGCTGGTGGTGTACCAGCAGCGTCGCCTGTCGTACGCACGGGTGGATCCGGTGGGGGCGCGCGAGCTGATGATCCGCGAAGCTTTGGTGGCCGGGCTGCACGAAGACACCTGGCCCGCCGAGAGCGTGGCCCGGCTGCCGTTCCTGGCCGCCAACCGCAAGCTGATCCAGAAGGTGCAGGAGCTGGAGCACAAATCGCGCCGCCAGGACGTGCTGGTGGACGACGAGCTGATCTACGCCTTCTATGACAGCCAGCTGCCCGCCGAGGTGTGCAGTGGCCGCGAGCTGGAACGCTGGTACCGCGACGCGGTGCGCCAGCAACCGGCGCTGCTCAAGCTCACGCGCGACGAGCTGATGCGCCACGAGGCCGCGGGCGTGACCAGCAACGCCTTCCCCAAAGTGGTGAAGCTGGGTGGCGTGGATTGCAGCGCCGCCTACCTGCACCAGCCCGGCGACGCCAAGGACGGCCTGACCGTGACAGTGCCGTTGTTTGTGCTGAACCAGGTCAGCGAAGACCGCTGCGAATGGCTGGTGCCGGGGATGTTGAAAGACAAGATCCAGGCACTGCTCAAAAGCCTGCCGCAAAAACCGCGCGCCCGGCTGGTGCCCTTGCCCGACAGCGCGGAGAAACTGGCCGCCGTGTTGACCCAACCCGAACGCTGGGGCCAAGGCAGCTTGACCGACGCGCTGCTGAAGGAAGTGCGCCAGATGACCAGCTTGGACGTGAAGCGCACCGACTTCAAGCTCGACATGCTGCAAGCGCACCACTTCATGAACCTGCGCGTGGTGGACGAGCATGGCCGCCAACTGGGCCAGAGCCGCAATCTGCCCGCGTTGAAAGCCGAATGGGGAGCCAAGGCGCGCGGCGCGTTCCAAGCGTTGGCCAATCTGAAAATCGGTGTAGTACTGGGTCAGGGCGATACGGCTGCCGACGCACCCCAGCGCGCCGCTAGCACCGCTGCACCAGCCGCCCGCACCGGTGCAGGACGTGGTACCGCCGCCACCGCAGCAGCACCCGCATCCCCCCCGCCACCGGCGGCCGACACCGCCCAGCGCCACACCACGTGGGCGTTTGGCGACTGGCCCGAGATCATGGAAATCCGCAAGGGCGGCCAGACGCTGATCGGTTTCCCGGCCTTGATCGATGCGGGCGATGCCGTCACCATCGAGGTGTTTGACGAACCCGAAGTCGCTGCCCTGAAACACCGCGCTGGTCTGCGCCGTTTGTTTGCGCTGCACATCAAAGACGCGCTGAAGTACCTGGAAAAAAACATCCCCGACCTGCAAAAGATGGCGGTGGCTTACATGGCGCTGGGCACACAAGAGGAGCTGCGCGAGCAGATCATCGCCGTGGCCATGAACCGCGCCTTTTTGCTCGACCCGCTGCCCGCCACCGAGGCCGACTTCAAGCGCCGCCTCGACGAAGGCCGGGGCCGCCTGACCCTGATTGCCAACGAAGTGGCCCGCCTGTGTGGCACCGTGCTGGCCGAATACGGCGCGGCGGTGCGCAAGCTCAAGGACAACAGCAAGAACGCCCCCGACGCGGTGGCCGATGCCCAGCAACAGTTGCAACGTCTGGTGGGCAAACGCTTTTTACTGGACGCACCGTGGCCCGCGTTGCAGCACTTTGCGCGCTACCTCAAGGCCATCACCTTGCGGTTTGACAAAATCCGTGCCGACCCCGCGCGCGACACCGCCCGCATGGCCGAAGCCAAAGCCCAAGACCAGCGTTACTGGCGCTTGCTGGCCGAACGCAAAGGCGTGGTGGACGAACGCATGAACGAACTGCGCTGGCTGCTGGAAGAACTGCGCGTGAGCTTTTTTGCCCAAGAGTTGCGCACGCCGCAACCCGTCAGCGTCAAGCGGCTGGACAAAGTGTGGGCGCAGTTGGGCTCATAATCAAATTTTTGTCAGGAGACTTTGCGATGCAAACCAACTTTGCCGATACCGTTCTCAACCTCTCCGTCACCGGCCCGCTGGTGCGCATGGATTTGGGTACCCTCACCCCCGTCACGGGTGCCGATGGCAAGCAGGAGCTGCGCGCTACCCCGACCCAGCAAGTGGTGATGCCGCTGGAAGGCTTCGTGCGCGCCTTTGGCATGCAAGAGCGGTTGGTCAAGAAGCTGCTGGCCGACGGCGTGCTCAAGCCCCAACCCGCTGAAGCCGCCGACCCCGCGCTGCTGGGCAACAACAGCACCGCGCAATAAACCCGGTGTGGGGCAGATGCCGGTATTCACTTGGCATCTGTCTTGAAATGCGGTGAAATGGCTCCCATGTTCAGGTCATTCCAGACCTTCAGAACCTTCGGAGCCACTTCATGCGAATCGACAAACTCACCACCAAGTTCCAGGAAGCTTTGGGCGAGGCACAGACCCTCGCACTGGGCAACGACAACGCCTACATTGAGCCAGCGCACGTGCTGGCCGCCATGTTGCGGCAACAAGATGGCCCCAAAGCCCTGCTGCAACGTGCGGGGGTCAAGGTCGATGTGCTGGCCCAAACCACCGAAGCGGCGGTGAAGAAGCTGCCCCAGGTGCAAGGCCAGGAGCAAGTGCAGGTGGGGCGTGACATGGTGTCGCTGCTGCAAGCGGCGGAAAAAGAGGCCATCAAACGCAACGACCAGTTTGTGGCCAGTGAACTGTTCTTGCTGGCGCTGGCCGACAGCAAGATCGCCTTGGCCGATGAGGCGCGCAAAGCGGGCCTGAACCGCAAGACGCTGGAAACCGCCATCGACGCGGTGCGCGGCGGCCAGAAAGTGGACAGCCCCGAAGCCGAAGGCCAGCGCGAGGCCCTGAAAAAATATACCCTCGATCTGACCGAGCGCGCCCGTGCCGGGAAACTCGACCCTGTGATTGGCCGCGACGACGAAATCCGCCGCGCCATCCAAGTGCTGCAACGCCGCAGCAAGAACAACCCGGTGCTGATTGGCGAGCCGGGTGTGGGCAAGACCGCGATTGTGGAAGGCTTGGCCCAGCGCATTGTGGCCGGTGAAGTGCCCGACAGCCTGAAAGACAAGAAAGTCCTGGTGCTGGACATGGCGGGCCTGCTGGCTGGGGCCAAGTTCCGGGGCGAGTTTGAGGAGCGCCTCAAGGCCGTGCTCAAAGAAGTGGCGCAGGAAGAAGGCCAGATCATCCTGTTCATTGACGAGCTGCACACCATGGTCGGGGCGGGCAAGGCCGAAGGCGCAATGGACGCGGGCAACATGCTCAAACCCGCGCTGGCACGCGGTGAGCTGCACTGCATCGGTGCCACCACGTTGGACGAATACCGCAAATACATCGAAAAAGACGCCGCGCTGGAGCGCCGCTTCCAGAAGGTGCTGGTTGATGAACCCAGCGTGGAAGACACTATCGCCATCTTGCGTGGCTTGCAGGAGCGTTACGAGAAGCACCACAACGTTGATATCACCGACCCGGCCATTGTGGCAGCGGCGGAACTCAGCCACCGCTACATCACCGACCGCTTTTTGCCCGACAAAGCGATTGATCTGATCGACGAAGCGGCGGCCAAGATCAAGATCGAGCTGGATTCCAAGCCCGAGGTGATGGACAAGCTGGACCGCCGCATGATCCAGCTCAAGATCGAGCGCGAAGCGGTCAAGCGCGAAAAAGACGAAGCCTCGCAGAAACGGCTGGCGCTGATCGAGGAAGAACTGGTCAAGCTCCAGCGCGAGTACAACGATCTGGACGAGATCTGGAAAAGCGAAAAAGCCAGCGTGCAGACCTCGGGCACCGTGCGCGAAGAGATCGAGCGCATCAAGCTGGATATCGAAGAATTCACGCGCAAGGGCGACTTCAACAAGGTGGCCGAGTTGCAATATGGCCAGTTGCCTGAATTGGAAAAACGCCTGAAAGAAGCCCAAGCCAAGGAAGCGGCGGGCGATGGCGGCACCCAGCGCCCCAAATTGCTGCGCACCCAAGTGGGCGCGGAGGAAATTGCCGAAGTCATCAGCCGCGCCACCGGCATTCCGGTCAGCAAACTGATGCAGGGCGAGCGCGACAAGCTGCTGGCGATGGAGGCCAAACTGCACGAGCGCGTGGTGGGGCAGGACGAGGCCATCATTGCGGTGGCCAACGCCATCCGCCGCAGCCGCGCTGGCCTGAGCGACCCGAACCGCCCGCTGGGCAGCTTCCTGTTCCTTGGCCCCACCGGCGTGGGCAAGACCGAATTGTGCAAGGCGCTGGCCACCTTTTTGTTTGATACCGAAGAACACATGATCCGCATCGACATGAGCGAGTTCATGGAGAAGCACTCGGTGAGCCGCCTGATTGGTGCGCCCCCCGGCTACGTGGGTTACGACGAGGGCGGCTACCTGACCGAAGCCGTGCGCCGCAAGCCGTACAGCGTCATCTTGCTGGATGAGGTGGAAAAAGCCCACCCCGACGTGTTCAATGTGCTGTTGCAGGTGCTGGACGATGGCCGCTTGACCGACGGCCAAGGCCGCACGGTGGACTTCAAAAACACCGTGATTGTGATGACTTCCAACATCGGTTCACCGCTGATCCAGGCGATGGTGGGGCAGGACGCGGAAGACATCAAGGATGCGGTGTGGGGCGAGCTCAAGCAGCACTTCCGTCCTGAGTTCTTGAACCGCATCGACGAAACGGTGGTGTTCCACGGCCTCAACGCCGAGCACATTGCCAACATCGCCCGCATCCAGCTCCAGGTGTTGACCGAGCGGCTGGCCAAGATGGATTTGCACCTGCAAGTCAGCGAAGCCGCGCTGGCCGAACTGGCCAAGGTCGGGTTCGACCCGGTGTTTGGGGCACGCCCGCTCAAGCGCGCCATCCAGCAACGCATCGAGAACCCGCTGTCCAAACTGCTGCTGGAAGGCCGCTTTGCGCCCAAGAGCGACATCCCGGTCACGGTCGATCCCATCACCGCGCCGGGGCAGTTCCAGTTTGGGCGGGTGGTGCATTGACGCAGCCGCGTTGAAGTGCTGCCAGGCGTTCAGGCGAAATCCGCGAAGTCGGCAGCCTTGATGTCGCTGCACCCGTTGAGCATGTCCGACGCCAGTTCGCGCTTCTTGCCCAAGAGCGCGTCCAGTCGGACATCAAAGCTCGGAAATTTGTCACTGACCACGCCGGGGTGGTAGATCTGCACAGCGCGTTTCTGGCCGATGCGGTAGGCCCGTGCTGTTGCCTGATCCTCTTTGGCCGGGTTCCAAGTTCGGGTGAAATGCACGACATGGTTAGCCGCTTGGATGTTGACACCAAAGCCGACGGCCAGCGGTGACAAGATGATGACGTTAAAACCGGCCTTGTCCTGAAAAGCGTCGATCAACTGTTGACGGTTGTAGAGCACGCGCGGATCGGCAGATGTGTCGCCATTGACGATGCTTGCTGCTATGCCAAAGAAGGCGGCGATCACGCGCTGCAGTTGGAGCTGGAGCTCGCGGAATTCGCAGAACACGATCACTTTGTGTCCTGCCGCTGTATCGGCGGCCAGGTGTTTGAGCAGGGTCACCAGCCAGCCCATCTTGGGTGATTCGTTGACGATCCGATCGATGGGCAAGCGCAGTGCATCTTTTTCTGCGTAACCATGTGGGTCTGAGCAAATCTGCCTGATGGCCAGCAGGGCTTGCAGCTGTGCTGACGGGTTGGTTTCCCGTTGCGTCTTCAGCGTTTTCAAAGCGCCTTCGTACAGATTCAATTGGTATGGTGACATGGGCAATCGCTTGCAGCAAGCGTCCTCGACCGGCTGGGGCAGGTCTTTGGCCACCTCGGTTTTCTTGCGGTGCAGAATTTGCGGTTTGATCAGGCTTCTCAGTTCTTCGACCTTGGCCACCTGCTCCTGGGTCTTGGCTTCAATGGGCTGGCGGTAGGTGCGGGAAAACTGGCTCAATGCTCCCAGCATCCCTGGCTGCACGAAATCGAACAGGCACCAGAGATCGGCGAGCGTGTTCTCGACGGGCGTACCTGTGCAGGCAATACGGAATCTGACCTTCTGCTTCTTGGCCGAACGGGTGACCATGGCAGCGGGTGTCTTGATCTTCTGTGCCTCGTCGCAGACCATGACCGACCACGCTTGACTGGCCAGGGCGAACTCCAGGTCGCGCATCGTTTCGTAGGTCGTCAGAACCAGCCTGGCATCGCCGACCCAGCCTTTCTTGAGTAGCCGCGTGATGCCTTGCGCCTTCAGCTCCTCATCCAACTCATGCTTGCTCACCCGCAGAGATTTGAGTGTGTCGCCGTACAGCATCAACAGTGGCAGTGTGCCAGGCTGGAAAAAGCGCCCCAGTTCATTGCGCCAGTTCTCCAGCAGCGCGACGGGGGCCACCACAAGGGCGGGTGGCAGCTTGGGGTCTTGCTCAAAGCAGGACGTGATGAAGGTCAGCAGTTGCAGCGTCTTGCCCAGTCCCATGTCGTCGGCCAGCACCGTGCCGCGGCAATGCTGGGGTGACATCGACCAGAGATGTTGCAGCCAGGCAATGCCAACTTCCTGGTGCGGCTTGAGTGCGATCTCTGGCCTGAGCGAGCAGGGGATGATGGGGCTGGCACCTTCTGGCATGGTCAGTGCCTCGGCGCGGGCTTCGGTGTAATCGATGGCTTCGAGGTTGGACTTGATGACCAGCCGCTTGGCTGTTGAAGGTGCGCTGCCTGCGTTGCCTTTGGGCTCAAAGGTGTCCTTTTTGAGTTCTTGCTGGACTTGGGCCAGTGCATTCAGCGCGGCTTTGGCCTCCCCGATGGGGACAGGAGTGGACAAACCCGGTAGTTCAACCAGTGTGCGGCATTCCGATTCGGCGGCTTGGACGGCTTGCTGCAGCGTGGGGACTTCGTCAAACGAGATTGGAACGAAAGTCGGGGCAGCATCTGCCTTGCCATCGACCCGGATGCCGACACTGACATTGCCTTCAAACCAGCCGTTGCCCTCGTCGTTGCGGGCAATGACGGGTGTGATGCAGGCAGTTTCTGTCCCAATTTTCTGGATGCGCTCCGAGTAGTGGCTGAGGTCGAGCACCTCGCTCGCAGTCCAGAGTTGGGGGTGACTCCAATCGCGCAGCCAGATCTGTAGCTGCTTCAGGTGTTCTGGTGTTTCGCCCAGAATTTCAAACTCCCTGCCCAACCAGCGCACGCACTGCGACCCGTCGTCCAGGCAACGACCCAGCCTGGATGTAAAGCGTGCCAGGTCGTCCGGGTTGGAAAACCAGACCGGGTTCGATTCCGCCACACCTTGACCGATACTTTCCACCTGCAGGCCAACGCGCTGCACTTCGCCGAACTCGCCGTGTTCTACCTGTGGCATGAAGCGTTCAAAGCGGATACCGGCGTCGTCGCGGGCTTGTTCAAACTGCACAGGGTCTATGACCTTTTCCGATGCCTCGCCCAGCACCGCAAAGGGGTTGCGCACAAAAGCCTGAGCACGTGGGCCGTAGGCCCTGCGCCCCGGCATCCGTTTGATTTCTGCCAGCACGGACTTGACCTCTGGCGTAACGACAACGCGTACCAATGAAGGGCCATCTGCAACGTCGTAGCTGTCTTGCAAGGGAAGGCGATCAAACTGATTGAGCCATTGGCTTGGAGCTTCATCAAAGCGCGGCATCACTTCCAAGACGTGTTCATCACCTACCTTGCGTTGCTCCATGGCAAGCTGGAGTTGATCGGGTGTCAGAACGATGGTGCGTGCCAAGTAGTCGGACAACGAGCAGTTGCTGGCGCTGGCGAGCTTGCGGATACGGCCAACAGTCTGTTCTTTGAGGGCTTGGGTGCGCTCACCGATTGGGGTGGCATGAAACCGTTCCAATTGTGCGAACAAAATGTGCAGGGGTTCAGGCAGCAGACCAGCGGCTTCTCCTATCTCCAGCAGTCGGCCCTTGAGTTTGGGCGTGGGTTGCACAGGCTTGCCTTGCGGATCCAGCCATCCGTCAATCAGGAGTGTGAAATCAGCATCCATCAAGGCACCACTGCTGGCCAGCCTAGGCCGTGCCAAGGTGTCGGGCGGAATGTGTAGAGCATCTCGGTGGGCAGCAAAGTCGGGATCGCGCAGCACCGCGTACAGGTCATTCCAGCTGAGAAAAAATTCATCTGGACAGCATTTCCCCAAGCCCGCCAGTGCCAGTTGTGACAGGCGGGCACCGAGTTCTGCCTGCTCTCCCGCCTCGTAAGGCTGGTGCAGCCAGTGCGTGGCCGCCATGCCCGGGGCGGGGTAGTGCGCCCCCTCTGCATCGAACGTCACCATGCGATGGTGGTCGGCTGGTGGCAGTGGCACTTCTGCTGTGCGTGTGGCCGCTATTTTTTGGAAGAGCTTTCTGAACATGGTGATTTTTATTGAATTTCACCTTTGATCCAGTAGCCTCTCCCCGGGCGCCACTTGAACCCTGCTTGCTCCAAAAAGTCTGTCAGTCTGGGATACAGCTGCGCGGGATGGGCTGACTCAATGAGCACCCAGAACGCACCGCCGTAGGGCCGGTTGTCCTCGTATTCCAGGCCGTGTTGTCCGCACATCGAGAGAATGACAAATTTTTTGGGAGTGCCGTTCTCGCCGGACGTATTGGCGTGGTGCGTGTTCGATGAACTTGATGCAGGTGCGAGGTTGCCACTGGTCAGTGGAACTTTCTGCAGAAGCCATCTGAGCTTTTGATCAAAGTTGAATTCCCAATCTCCGCCATGAAGGAGCCGTGTCGCTCCTGATCTTTGTTTTAACTCATGGATGGAAAATGATGGCTGACTCAGGTTGGTGGCAAAGTCGGCTGCGGCGAACACGTAGCAAGCATTTCCTGTGAGCCCAAACTCAATGACAAGAAGTTGGCCAATGCGCATGATGAAGGCATTGTTGTAAGGGTTGTTGTCGCGCAGCACCCTGTTGCGCCCCTCCATGCGTTTGCGCACTTCGACGAAGGCCGGGCTATGGTTGCTTGCTGCGCTGTACCCCAATGCAAACCACATCTCACTGATGTGCTGTTCCCACCTGAGCCAATAGTTCAGACGCCGCAAATCGGCAGCGCCATCCTCAGCCAGCAGCGCGAAGAAGTCCCTGATGTTCTGGCGGTTCAGCCAGCCTTCCACCATTTTCCGGGCCGCCTCATTGTTGACGGCAGCGTCCCACTTGGTGCGCTCGCGCCAAGGGCTACCAATCCACTTGATGCAGGCGTCAAGCAGACCTGTGTCTGCTGGCTTGTCTTGGCATGCTGCATAGCGGGCCACCGTCATGCCTACCGCTTGAACTGCATACAAGTGTGGCAGCCGCATATCCAGCTTGCCATCGACCAATGCCAGCACCTTGGGCATGCGCCGCTTGAAGATGTCGTCTGGGCTTTGGCACACCGCGCGCACGTAGGCCAGCAACGCATCTTCCCAGACCCAGGAGTTGCCGGGAATGCCCAGAGTGGCACACATCATTCGGAACTCCTGGATTTCGTCGTGCATGAACCCTGCGGCGTAGCGGCTGCAAGGGTCATCACCCAGCAGATTCCGGTGCGCAGCCAGTGTCGTCAGCCACGGCGGGGGCTCGCCTCTCGCGCTTGACGCCTGCAAGACTGGATCCAAATTGCTGGAAAGAAATCGCCTCAGCCCGCCCCAATTCGTTTGCGTGACATTGTCTGCACGATGTTGTCGGCTGAAGTTGAAGTAGCTTTCAAGCAAACCTTGGTAGCAACGGCGGAACTGCTTGGCCTGTCCCTGACGTTGACGCACTTGGGCAAAAAGATGCGCGCACAAAAGCTGGTCGTCAATGACGCGCCATTGTCCCAGGCCAATCGGCACCGTGATGCCGTAGCACACATATTTCAGGCTGTTGAAGTTGGGCAGCTCCCGGGTTTTTTGGTAATGCAGCAGTGATGCCTCTACCTTGTCCTGCGGTGGTCTGGTATCGGCTTGTGCGCCCAGGTCGCGTTGGATGCTGGCCAGCACTTCATGCATGGCCGAGGGATGGCCCCAGGGTTGGGTTGGGCTGGTATTTTTGAGCGCGAGTGCTTGGTGCAGACCAGCACGCAGGGCGTCTATCGGTTGACGATGGGACATGGCTCTTTGGTATCCAAGGCCTCAACCAGTGCTGCCCGGTCAATTTTTGCTGGCGGGTTGGCCAGTTCGAGGTTGCGTTCTTGACGGGTCTTGAACTCCAGCTTGAACTCGATGCGGCGGCTTTCCAGTGCTGTCGGTTGCAAGGAGTTAAAGGACCCGCCCCCAACGAAAAATTGTGTAGCGATCAACATCCGGTCTTCAAGGTTCAGCGGTGGCGTGCCGTCGTCTGGGTCACGCAGCAGATCGCACAGCACACGCTCGCTGCGTTCCAAGCTGAGGTTGAGGTTGAACAGGTATTTTCCCGAACGGCTGGCATAACCCTCCACCACCGCACGCTTGAACCAGTGTTGGCCCGCCTCGGAGGTGCGCAGCTTGTCCAGCAGCCTGGGGGTGAACTGCAGCACCAGCTGCCTTTGGGCGGCTGACAATTGGTTTTGCCCTTCGCGTTCGAAGCGGCCACGTGGCCCGAAGTCGATCGTGTTGCCAACGACTTTGACACCTTCGAACTCTTCAGCGGTCAGTATGTGTTCGATTTCTTTCATGAAATCGGAAATTGCACGTGTGCGCTCTGTTTCCTGGGCTTCCTCTGTCGAAACCTTGCTGGTGATGGCCAGCAGTGCCACGCTCATGGCCACCAGGAACAGGACCATGAGCGCCGACATCAGGTCGGAAAACGAGATCCAGAACGGTTTTTCTCCTTCTTCCCGTACGCGTCGGCCACCGGCTGTCTTCAGTCCTCCAATCATGGTTCAGCGCCTGGAGGGCAGGTTGTCCAGCACATCGCCCAGATCCTGGATGGCACCTTTGAGCAGGCCTGTGGCTTGGGCCAGTTCGCTGTGGAAGGCACTGTTGCCCTCGCGCAGCGTGCTTCGAATTTGGTTGGCAAATTCTGCATGTGCGGTGGTCATCACATCGGTGACACTTTCCAGGTAATGGTCGGCGGTTTGCTGGGCTTCCACCAATTTTTGGCTGGCAGACTGCAGACCACGGACAAGTTCTGCAGTGAGTCCAGCTTCGCGTTTGGCGTTTTCGACCGTGGCACGCAGATCGTTCACCATGGCCAACAGGGCATCCCTGACCGATTTGTGATCGAGCAAAATTTGTTGGGCTGTGGCGATTGCATTGTTCAGCCCGGATGCGGTTTGGTTCAGCCTGTCGACGTTTGTGCCTATACCATCGGTCACTGTTTTGATCTGCCCCAAATTGTTGGTCAATGTGGTGGCTGCATGGTTGAGTTGTGTGGCACCTTGGCCCATGCGTTCGACATGGCTGTTGGTGCTGGAGTGCAGTTGCACCACCGATTCCCGCATGGCTGTGGATGCCGCTTGCACGGTATCACCGAGTCGAGCAATTTGAGCCTGTTGTTTTTCGAGCAAATCTGTCACTTGTTGTGCAAGGGCTTGTTGCTGTGCTGTATGGTTTTGTTCCGCCTGCTGGGTTTTCTCTTGCAGCTTGGCCAGCAGTTGGCCCGATGTATCACCAAGTTGCTGGAGTAGGTTGCTGGTGGCTTCGGCGGTT
>NZ_NWBQ01000058.1:84752-113433 GCF_002837135.1 Macromonas bipunctata
TGTTGGCGACGCTGGTCTTGATGCCTTCCATGAGCTGGCGCATCTGCTCGTCCCGTTCCTGCTGGCGCTGGGCGTGAGTCTGGTCGGCGTGCTGGGTTTGCGTCTGCAGTTGTGCGACAAGTTGCTTGGTCGTATCGCCCAGTTCTTTCATCATCTGCAGGGTGTGCGCGCTGGATTCAGCTTGCCCTCTGGACAGACTGTCTTTGAGTTGATCGACGAAAAGCCGCATCTGTTCGTTAGCCTCCATTTGGCGGGCCTGCATATTTTCCAGGGCCATGCCCAGCTTCTGCGCCATGGCATCTGCAGCACCTGAGCCTGCTTGCTGGATTTGCGTGGCAAGCTGTTCGAAGCGGTCTGATGTTGTGCGGATGGTGCCTGCGGTTTCGGCCAGCATCTCGTTCATGCCGCGCAGTTGCGACCCGAACATGTGTTCCATTTTTTCGGCAAAGCTGCCCAAGACATCGGTGAGCATTTTGTTGACCGCATCTCCCTGGCTTTGGCCAACGGCAGCCACGGCGCTGGAGATGCGTGTCAAGGGTTCGGTCAGGCTCTCGCTGAGGCTGGTCGTGATCGAGTGGCCCAGCTGCTGGCTGGTCGTGCTCATGGTTGCGATTTGCTGCTGCGTCAGCTCGGTCAGAACCTGTTTCAAGTCTGTGACCAGGGATTCCTTCATCTGCATTGCCTGGGTGGCGGAGGTTTCTGCTGCTTCGACCAGCCGTTGCAGGTACTCCTCCCCAGCCCCGGCGTCGAACAGCCCATCGATCAGAGCACAGAAATTTTCAAGTTCGCTGTATCGCTTGTTCAGGATGGACTTTTCCAGCCAGGTCGCGACCATGGCCAGCGCAATCGCTGTGCCAGAAACGATGAAGGCTCCGCCCACGCTTCCAATTAAACTTTGCAGGCTTTGCTGAGCAACTGTGGCGTCGGTGGATACCTGAAAGCCTTGCAAGCCCAGAATGAGGCCTGTAAATGTACCGATGATGCCCAAGCCGGTCAAAATGCCAGGCAAATGCTTGTAGAACTCTGTCCCCAGAGGGCCGTCCACCACCGTCTGTTCGGTAAAGAACATGTTGGCCATCGCGGTGGCACGCCAGCGGCTGACTTCCAGCGTGCCCATGGTATTGGGAGATTTTTGCCCGTGTAGCGTGTCGCGGTATTCGGCCCAGCCGTGGCGCAGTGCTGGGTTGAGCATCGCTTGTTGCTGGATGGCGTCGAGGTCAAGTACGTTACCCGCGCTTTTCCGTTGTTCCAGTTGTTTGAGGGCTTGTTGAAGTTCTGCACCAAGACGCTGCCCTGGTCTGAAAAAATTGGCATAGAAAAGCCATACAGCCCAAGCCAAAGGCACAAAGATGATCCAATGAAGGTATTCAAGTAGGGCAGAGGTCATGGATGTGGTGCGATTGGTATGGCTGAAGGCGTGCCTTGGTGGTGGCAAAATCTACAGGAAGCATGTAGATCAAAGTCAAAGATTCTAAACTCATCACCTACCTATGCAATTTTTGAATTAAGGTTTTCATGACTCGTGTCTCTGCTCCAAACAGCCCCCCGATCGTGCCCCACCTGTTCCAGCGTTACATCGGCGTCGATTACTCCGGCGCCCGGACGCCCGTCAGCGGTCTGACGGGGCTGCGCGTGTACGTGGCCACGGCTGGCGCGGCGGCGGTCGAGGTGGTGCCGCCGCCCGGTGGTACGCCCCGGCACTGGACGCGGCACGGCGTGGCGCACTGGCTGCAAGCGCGGTTGCGGGAGCCAGTGCCCACCATCGTCGGCATCGACCACGGCTTCTCGTTTCCGCTGCGCTACTTTGAGCAGCACCGGCTGGCGCTGGACTGGGACGCTTTCCTGCAGGATTTCCAGCACCACTGGCCCACCGCTGCCGACGCGGTGTCGGTGGAGGCGGTGCGGCGCGGGCAGGCGGGTGACGGCGCCGCGCGTGCGGGCAACGCCAAGTGGCGTCGCCTGGCCGAGCAGCGTTGTCGCGCCAAGTCGGTGTTCCACTTCGACTGCCTGGGCTCGGTGGCCAAGTCCACCCACGCCGGGTTGCCGTGGCTGTGGTGGTTGCGCCAGACCGCGGGGCCCACGCTGCACGTCTGGCCGTTCGATGGCTGGGCCGTGCCGCCCGGACGCCCGGTGCTGGCCGAGGCCTACCCGGCGCTGTACCGGCCGCACTGTCCGGTGGCGCCCGAGGGCCTCACGGGCGACCAGCACGACGCCTGGGCCATTGCCACCTGGTTGCGCCAGACCGATGTTGACGGGGCGCTGTCGGCGGAGCTGCAGCCCGATCTTGACTCCGAGGTGGCGTACGCTGCGCGGGTGGAGGGCTGGATCTTGGGCGTGGTGGCGTAGAGGCAAGCTCCAACGCCCCTGCGGGAGGCTTCAGCGCCGCCAGAAGTGCCCCGTAAACAGCACCAGCACGCTCAGCAGTTCCAGCCGCCCCAGCAGCATGGCAAAGCTGAGCACCCAGAGCTGAAAGCCATTAAGGCCGCCAAAGTTGCTGGCGGGGCCGACTTCGCCCAGGCCGGGGCCGATGTTGTTGACGGTGGCAATCACCGCCGAGAACGCGGTCACGATGTCCAGCCCCGACAACAGCAGCAAGAAGGTTAATCCCACCGTGGCTGCACCGTAGATCAGCATGAAGCCCAGCACCGCGTTCATCACCGAGGCGGGCAGCACCTCACCGCCCAGCGTGACGGGATTGACCACGCGCGGGTGGATGATGCGCACCAGTTCGCGCCGCGCCTGCTTGATGAGCAGCACCATGCGCACCATCTTGATGCCGCCGCCAGTGGAGCCCGCGCACGAGGCAAAGCAACCCAGAAACATCAGCAGCACCGGAATCAGGGTGGGCCACTGGGTGTAGTCGGTGGAGGCATAGCCGGTGGTGGTGGCCAGTGACACGACATGGAAGGCGCTGGCGCGCAGTGCGTCCGGAAAGTGGTCGTACACGCCATGCACGCCCAGCAGCACGGCCACCAGCAGCACCGACACCAGCAGCGTGCTCAGGTAGGTGCGGATTTCACGGTCGTGCGTGAGCGGGCGCAGCGACAGCGAGCGCAGCACGACAAAATAGCGCACAAAGCTGATGCCCGCCAGCGACATGAACACCACCGCCACCCACTCCAGTTGGGCGGAGTTCCAGTGGCCAAAACTGGCATCGTGCGACGACAACCCGCCCAGCCCCATGGTGGTACACATGTGCATGAAAGCGTCGGCCCAGCTCATGCCTGCCCAGCGGTAAGCCAACAGGCAGGCTGCCGAAAAGATGAAGTACACGCCCCACAAGCCGCGTGCGGTTTCGGCAATGCGGGGGGTGAACTTGGTGTCCTTCATCGGGCCGGGGGTTTCGGCCTTGTAGAGCTGCATGCCGCCCAGCCCCAGCAGCGGCAGCACCGCCACCACCAGCAGCATGATGCCCAGCCCGCCAATCAGTTGCAAAAAGCAACGCCAGATGTTGGCCGATACCGGCAGGTTGTCCAGCCCCGACAGTGCCGTGGCCCCGGTGGCGGTGAGCGCGCTCATGGCCTCGAAGTAGGCCACGCTGAGCCGGATGTCGGGCACGGTGAACAGCAGCGGCAGAGCGGCGTAGGCCGTCAGCACCACCCACACCAGGTTCACGAGCAGAAAGCCGTCACGCGCCACCAGTTCGCGCCGGTAGGCCCGCGTGCGCTGCCACAGCCACCAGCCGCTGCCAAAGGTGATGCCAAAGCTGGTGCTCCAGACCCACAGCAGCTCATGCCCGTCCTCGAACCACGCCCACGCCAGCGGCACCCAGAACGCGAAGGCAAACGCCATCAGGATACGTGCCAGCAAGGCCAGCACCGGCCCCCAGATCTCGGTCATGGTGTGTGGTGGGTTAGCCAAAGAAGGTGGCGCTGACCTGGAACAGTTTCTCCACCGCGCGCACCAGGCGCTTGTTGGGGATGAACACGATCAGGTGGTCGTTGCTCTCGATGACGGTGTGGTGGTGCGGCATCAGCACCTGGGCGTTGCGGCCCTCGCCGCGCACAATGGCACCGATGCGGGTGCCGGGTGGCCAGGGAACGTCCTCGACGCGCCGCCCCACCAGTTTGGAGGTCTTGGCGTCGCCGCGCGCAATGCCTTCCAGCGCCTCGGCGGTGCCCCGGCGCAGGCTGTGCACGGCCACCACGTCGCCCCGGCGCACGTGTGCCAGCAGTTCACCAATCACGGTCTGGGCGGGCGAGACGGCGATGTCGATGGTGCTGCCCTGCATCATGTCGGCGTAGGCGCGCCGGTTGATGAGCGACATGACGCGCCGTGCGCCCAGCCGTTTGGCCAGCATGGCGGCCAGGATGTTGTCCTCGTCGTCGTTGGTCAGGGCCACGAACAGGTCCATGTGGCCGACGTTCTCCTCTTCCAGCAGGTCTTCATCGACGCTGTTGCCGTGCAGCACCAGCATGCTTGACGGCAGCTGGCTGGCCAGGTACTCGCAGCGCTTGCGGTCCTGCTCCAGGATCTTGACCTCGCACTGGCCTACCAGGCTGCGCGCCAGCCGCAGGCCGACCTTGCCCCCGCCCGCAATCATCACGCGCTGCACCGGCTGGTCCATGCGGTGGATGGCGGCCAGCACGTACTGGATCTTGTCGGACGCGGCCAGCACGAACACCTCGTCGTCGGGCAGCACGCGGGCGGTCTTGATGGCCTCGACCTCGTGGTCCTGGCGGTACAGTGCCACCACGCGCATCTCGGCGGCTGGAAAGCGTTCCTTGAACTCGCCGATGGTGTGGCCCACCAGTGCGCCGCCGGTGGCCGCGCGCACCGCAATCAGGCAGACCCGGCCCTCGGCAAATTCCAGCACCTGCAGCGCCTCGGGGTAGTCGATGAGCTGCAGGATGTAGCGCATCACCGATTCCTCCGGGCAGATGACGCCATCGACCGCAAAGCCACCGCTCGACAGCAGCTCGTCGCCCTCGACGAATTCGGGCGAGCGCAGCCGCGCAATCGTCTTGGGCACCTGGAACACCTGGTGCGCCACCTTGCACACCACCAGGTTGGACTCGTCGGCGGCGGCGCAGGCGATCAGCATGTCGGCGTCCTTGGCCCCGGCCTCGCGCAGCACCGAGGGCTGGATGCCGTTGCCCACCACGCCGCGCAGGTCGAGCCGCTCTTCCAGCGCGCGCAGTTTTTCGGGGTCCTGGTCGATGACGGTGATGTCGTTCTGTTCCGACACCAGGTTCTCGGCCACGCTCTCGCCCACGCGGCCAGCGCCAAAGATGATGATTTTCATGGCGGTGTGGGCGCGCCCGGCGTGTGCCTGGCCCGCCGCTGGAGGAATTACTGGATCTTGGCCTTGGCGCGCAGTTTTTCCTGGAAGTCCATCAGCTTTTGCTGCTGCAGGTTCTGCTGGATTTGCGGCTTGATATCGGCCAGCGCGGGCAGCTTGGCGTCGCGCACGTCATCGACGCGGATGATGTGCCAGCCAAAGTTGCTCTTGACCGGGGCCGTGGTCAGCTGGCCCTTGCCGAGCTTGCGCATGGCGTTGGCAAACTCGGGCACAAAGCTGTCGGGGCTGGCCCAGTCCAGGTCGCCACCGTTGGCGCCGGAGCCGGGATCCTTGGAGCGTTGCTTGGCCAGGTCCTCGAACTTCTCGCCCTGTTGCAGTGCGGCGAGGATGGCCTTGGCCTCGTCTTCCTTCTCGACCAGGATGTGGCGGGCGCGGAATTCCTTGCCGCCGTTTTCGGCCACAAACTTGTCGTACTCGGCCTGGATGTCGGCGTCGGTGACGGGGTGCTTGCGCTGTTGGTCGGCAAACAGTTCGCGGATCAGCAGGGTTTGCGAGGCCAGCTCCATTTGCTGGCGGTACTCGGTCGCGGTCTTGAGGCCACGGCGTTCGGCCTCCTGCGCAAAGATCTCGCGCGCAATCACTTCTTCCTTGAGCTCGGCCTTGGCGGCGTCGTCCACCGGGCGGCCAGCGCGTTCGAGCTGTTGTGCCAGCGCGTTGAGGCGGGTGGAGGGCACCGGCTTGCCATTGACGATGGCAATGTTTTGCGCCCAGGCGGCAGCGGGCACGATCAGGGTGGTGGCCAGGGCCACGGCGGTCACAACGTGTTTCATGGAGATGAGCAAAAAGGCGAGGCGGTAACGGGAAGTTCAGCGTTGGATCTCGATGGCCAGCGCGTGCAGGCCGGCGGCGATCCAGGGTTGCAGCGCATCATACACAACGCGGTGCGCGGCCACGCGGTTCAGGCCTTCAAAGCGCGGGCTGGCGATGCGCACCCGGAAGTGCGTGCCGTGGCCCAGGCCGTTGGCGCCAGCGTGGCCGGCGTGGGCGGCGCTTTCGTCCAGCACTTCGAGCTGGGTGGGGGCCAGGGCTTGAAGCAGCGCAGCGTGCAACGCGGCGCTGGTGGGCGGGGACAGGGTGTCGGAAGTGGTCATCGCTGGTGGTTGTCCTTGAGGTGCGGCGCAATGTAGAGCCCCTGGCCGACGATGAACGCCAGCGGGAAGGCGTAGCCCCAGAGCTTGAAGTTGACCCAGGCCTCGGTGGAGTAGTACGCGGCCACGTAGCCGTTGAGCGCGGCCATGAACACAAAGTAGCCGATCCAGATGTACGTCAGGCGGTGCCACACGGCATCGGGCAGGCGCAGTTGGCTGCTGAGCAGGGTTTGCAGCAGGTTTTTCTTCCAGCCCCACAACGCGGCGGCCAGCACCAGCGCCATGCTGGCGTAGAGCACGGTGGGTTTCCACTTGATGAAGCGGTCGTCTTGCAGCACCAGTGTCAACACACCAAACACCAGCACCAGCACCAGCGTGACTTTTTGCATGGTTTGCAGGCGGCGGTCGATGGCGTAGATGAGGCCGGTTTGCAGCACGGTGGCGGCCATCAGCACAGCGGTGCCAACGTAGATGTCGTACAGCTTGTACGCCCCCACAAACAATACGATGGGGAAGAAGTCGATCAGAAAGCGCATGGGGCGGGATTATCGCGGTTGGAAGTCCAGCGCCGCCGAGTTCATGCAGTAACGCAAGCCGGTGGGGGCGGGGCCGTCTTCAAACACGTGGCCCAGGTGGGCACCGCATTGGCTGCACACGGTTTCGACGCGCGTCATGCCGTGGCTGTGGTCCATCTTTTCGGTGATGGCTCCCGCAATGGCCTCAGAGAAACTGGGCCAGCCGCAGCCTGCATCGAATTTGGTGTCGGATTCAAACAGTTGCTGGCCACAGCAGATGCAGTGGTAACTGCCGTCGGCCCAGACGCGGTTGTATTTGCCGGTGAAGGGGCGTTCGGTGGCGGCGTGGCGTGTGACGAGGTAGGCTTGTGGCTCGACCCGCTCTGGCCCTTTGGCTTGCAGCAGTTCGCGCCATTGGGCATCGGTTTTTTCAATTGGGAAGGTCATGGCGGTGTGTCCTTGTATCGGTGTCAGGAGGAACAGCTGATGGCGATGTGTTGTGCCCAATTGGGGGGGGAGTCGGCCAAGTCGTCGTGATCCGGCAACGCATCGTAGGGCGTTTGCAAGGCGTGTTGCAAGCGGTGCAGCGGCGCAAAGTCGCCTTGTTGTGCGTGTTGGATCACGGTTTCGCCCAAATGGTTGCGCAAGACGAGGTGCGGGTTGGTGCGCAGCATCTGTTGCGCGGTGGTGCTGGCGCTGAAGTTCAGTTGGCGTTGCAGCCGGGCCTGCCAGCGTGGCAGCCAGGCATCGATGGCGCTGTGTTGAACAAACAGGTCGCGCACGCTGTCCAGCGCCGGTGCGGGTTCGCTGGTGCGGGCGGGTAGGGTGGCGGCGGCGTGGCTCAGGCGGCGGAAGAAGATGGTCATGTCCACCCGTTCGCGCGCCAGTGCCTGCATCAGGGCTTCGGTCAGGGCGGGGTCGTTGTCTTCGTGGTTGGACAGGCCCAGTTTGGCGTTCATGCGCCGTTGCAGGGCGGCCGGGAACTCGGTCTTGTACGGCTCCAGCGCGTCCAGGGCCTGCTGCTGGTCGTCCATCAGCGGCAGCAGGGCCTGGCCCAGGCAAAACAGGTTCCAGTACGCGACGTTGGGCTGGCGCGCGTAGGCGTAGCGGCCCTGGGTGTCGCTGTGGTTGCAGACGTGGTGCGGGTCAAAACCGTCCATGAATTGGAACGGGCCATAGTCCAGCGTCAAGCCCAGCACGCTCATGTTGTCGGTGTTCATCACGCCGTGGCAAAACCCCACGGCCTGCCAGTGCGCCACCAGTTCGGCGGTGCGGTGGGCCACGGCTTGCAGCAGCTGGGCGTAGGGGTTGCCGTCCGTGTGGCGGCATTCGGGGTAAAAGTGGTCGATGACGAAATCGGCCAGCGCGCGCAGTTCGGTGTGTTGGCCCCGGTGCGAGAAGTGTTCAAAGTGGCCAAAGCGGATGAAGTTGGGCGCGGCGCGCGTGACGACGGCGGCGGTTTCCACCGTCTCGCGTTGCACCTTGGCGGTGGAGCCGGTCAAGCACAGCGCGCGGGTGGTGGGTACACCCAGCGCGTGCATGGCCTCGCTGGCCAAAAATTCGCGGATGGAGCTGCGCAGCACCGCGCGGCCATCGCCCATGCGGGAGTAGGGGGTGCGGCCTGCGCCCTTGAGCTGGATTTCCCAGCGCGCGTGGGCTGTGTCGGGGTGAGCGGTGGGCAGTTCGCCCAAAAACAGCGCCCGGCCATCGCCGAGCTGGCCCGCCCAATGGCCAAACTGGTGGCCGCTGTACACGCTGGCCAGCGGGCGCATGCCGGGCAGTACGCGGTTGCCGCTGAAGGTGTGCAGGGCTTCTTCGCTGCGCAGCCATTCCTCGTCCAGCCCCAGTTCACGCGCCAGCGGGCGGCTGTGGGCGATCCAGTGTGGTGCGGGCAGTGGGGTGGGGGGGAGTTCGGTGTAAAACGCCGGGCCCAGGCGTGCAAAGCGGTGGCCCCAATCGGTGGGTGCAGACATGGGGCCGATTGTGCTGGAACCGCCTTGTACCTGCGTGCCGTCGGGGTTTGGGTGTGCAGGTACAAGGCTGGTATCCAGCCAAACTCAGGCGAGCCAGCCTGGGGTGCGCTTGTCCAGGAAGGCGGCGATGCCGTCTTTGGCTTCGGGTGTGGCGCGCAGGTGGGCAATGCGCTGCGCGGTGCCTTCCACCACGGCGTCGTTGATGGGTTGGTTGGCCACGGCGCGGATCAAGTCCTTGGCCGCTGCCTGGGCCTTGGGGCCGCCTTGCACCAGTGCATCGACAATTTCTTGCACTTTGGCGTCCAGCGCCTCGGGTTCCACCACCTCGTGCAGCAGGCCGATCTCGTAAGCGCGTTGGGCGCTGAGGCGTTCGGCGGATTGGAAATAGCGGTAGGCGTGGCGCGCACCGATCGCGCGGATGACGTAGGGGCTGATGGCCGAGGGGATGATGCCGAACTTGACCTCGGAGGTGGCAAACACGGCCTTGGTGCTGGCCACAGCGATGTCGCAGGCGGCCGTCAGGCCAGTGCCGCCACCCAGTGCCGCACCTTGCACGCGCGCGATGGTGGGTTTTGTCATCTCGGCCAGCGCGCGCAGCATGTTGGCGAGCGCACGGGCATCGGTCAGGTTGTCTTCGGTGCCGTTGTTGGCGGCGCGTTTCATCCAGTTGAGGTCGGCACCGGCGGAAAAGCTCTTGCCCCGGCCCGCCAGCACCACCACGCGCACGTCGTCGTTGGCATCGAGGGCGTGGCAGGCCTGTGTCAGCTCTGTGATCAAAATGTCGTCAAAGGCGTTGTGAACGTCCGGGCGGTTCATCCAGATGGTGGCGACGCGGTGTGCAATTTCAATTTCCAGGGTCTGGTACATGGGCAATACGGTGTAAAAGTGAAGAAAAATCGGGGGCAAGGTGGCGGTGCGGTGCGCGCAGCTGCCATCATCCCACAATCGGTTGGATTCTATTGTTACGATTCTGGCCCATTTTTCAAGAATTTTGTGTTGCTTCACGTGTTTGACCCCATCCAACAGCGTCTGGACGAGTTCCGCCAGCAAAGCCGCATGCAGGCCGGCTCCCTCATCATCACCGCGTTTGGCGACGCGGTGCTGCCCCGTGGCGGGCGCCTGTGGCTGGGCAGTCTGATCCGGCTGCTGGAGCCGCTGGGCATCAACGAGCGCCTGGTGCGCACCACTGTGTTCCGGCTGGTCAAGGACGAATGGCTGTGCAGCGAGGCCCAGGGCCGGCGCACCGACTACATGCTCACGCTGGCCGGGCGGCGCCGTTTCGAGGAAGCCGCGCGCCAGATCTACGCCGCCAACGCGCCGCAGTGGGACCGCCGCTGGCGCCTGGTGCTGGTGCTGCGCGAGCTGGAGCCGCGCCAGCGCGAACGCCTGCGCCGCGCGCTGTTCTGGCAGGGCTTTGGCGAGCTGGACGGCAGCTACTTCGTCCACCCCAGCGCCGATTTGCGCACCGCGTTCGACGCTCTCATCACCGACGGCATGGGCGAGCTGCGCACCGCGCTGATGCCGCTGCTGGCGGCCAACCCGCACTTTGGCCTGTCGGCCAGCGACGCCGACATCGTGCAGCGCGCCTGGAACCTGGAGCAGCTGGCCACCAGCTACACCGAGTTCTTTGCCCGCTACCACCCCATCGTCAAGGCGCTGCAGCAGGACGTGCACGGCGCGCTGGCCGACGAGAACGCCTGGCTGCTGCGCACGCTGCTGATTCACGATTACCGCCGCCTGCTGCTGCGCGACCCCGAGCTGCCCGAGGTGCTGCTGCCCAGCGCCTGGCCCGGCCACCAGGCGCGCCTGCTGTGCAAGGAAATCTACCATCGGTTATTGTTGCCCTCAGAGCGCCACCTGGACGCGCACCTGCACCTGGCCAACGGCCAGACGCCCATGCCCGGCCCCATGCTGGCCCAGCGTTTCGAGGCGCTGGATCCGCTGCTGGCGCCCGTGTTGGTGTAATTTCGGCGTCAGGGTTTTCCCGGGGTATTTTTTCTTCAAGACGTGATACAGTTTCGGAACTGAAACAAATTTTTCTGTGTTACTTCAACCGGAACCAGACATGTCGCATCCCTTGTTTGAAAAACACCGTGCCACGCTCGATGGCGCCCTGAAAGCCATCGCTACCCGTGGTTACTGGTCGCCCTACAGCGAGATGCCCAGCCCCAAGGTCTATGGTGAGACCGCCGCCGCCGACGGCAAGGCCGCGTTCGACGCCCACCTGGGCCAGAACTTTGAACTGAACCAGCCCGGCCAGACCGGCTGGATTGGCGGTGAAGCGTCGCCCTACGGCGTGGCGCTCAACGTCAAGTACCCCCAGTGTGACCACGAGGCCCTGTTGGCTGCCGCCCAATCCGCCATGCAAGGCTGGCAAGCGGTGGGTGCCGAAGGCCGCACCGGCATTTGCCTGGAAATGCTGGATCGCCTGCACAAGCAAAGCTTCGAGATTGCCCACGCCGTGATGCTGACCACCGGCCAAGGTTGGATGATGGCGTTCCAAGCCGGTTCGCCGCACGCCCAAGACCGTGGCTTGGAATCGGTGGCCTACGCCTGGCGCGAACAAAGTTTCGTCCCGGCTGAAGCCACCTGGGAAAAGCCCCAAGGCAAGAACCCGCCGCTGGTGATGAAAAAGCACTTCGAGCTGGTGGGCCGTGGCGTGGGTCTGGTGGTTGGTTGCGGCACTTTCCCGACTTGGAACACCTACCCGGGCCTGTTCGCCACCCTGGCCACCGGCAACGCCGTCATCGTCAAGCCGCACAGCAACGCCGTGCTGCCCGCCGCCATCACCGTGCGCACCCTGCGCGCCGTGCTGGCCGAAAACGGCATCGACCCCAACCTGGTGACGCTGTGCGTGACCGACGACCGTGCCGTGACCCAAGCACTGGCCAAGCATCCCGCCATCAAGTCGGTGGACTTCACGGGCAGCAACGTGTTTGGCCAATGGCTGATCGACAACTGCAAACAAGCGCAGGTGTACGCCGAACTGGCCGGTGTCAACAACATCGTCATCGACTCCACCAACGCCTACAAAGCGATGCTGGGCAACTTGGCGTTCACGCTGTCGCTGTACTCCGGCCAGATGTGTACCACGTCGCAAGCCATCATCGTACCTGCTGGCGGTATCGACACCGACGAAGGCCACAAGAGCTACGACGACGTGTGCAACGACCTCGCCGCCGCGATCCAGAAGTTCCTGGGCAAGCCCGAAGTCGCCTTTGCCGTGCTGGGGGCCATGCAATCCACCGCCACCGCCGAGCGCGTGGAACTGGCCAACAGCGGCAAGCTGGGCCGCGTGGTGCTGGCTTCCAACAAGTTGAGCAACCCCGACTTCCCCGGTGCCGACGTGCGTACCCCCGTGCTGTTGGCGGTGGACGCTGCCGACGAAGCCGCTTACATGGAAGAGCGTTTCGGCCCGATCAGCTTTGTGGTCAAGGCCGCCGACACCGCCGCTGCCATCGCTTTGTCCGAGCGCATCGTCAACACCCACGGTGCGCTGACGGTGGGCCTGTATTCCAGCAAGGATGAAGTGATCGAGGCTATGACCGCTGCCACTTGGCGCGGCAAAGTGGCGTTGTCCATCAACCTGACCAGCAGCGTGTTCGTCAACCAGTCCGCCGCGTTCTCCGACTACCACGGCACGGGTGGCAACCCGGCGGCCAACGCCTCTTACGCCGATTCGGCGTTTGTGGCCAACCGCTTCCGTGTGGTGCAACGCCGCTACCACGTTTAAGCCCCAGCACGCAGGATTGAGACACGTTATGGCTTACCAGCACATTCTGTTCGACATCAGCGACAACGGCGTGGCCCGCCTGACGCTGAACCGGCCCGACAAGATGAACAGCTTCAACGCCGAGATGCACGCCGAAGTGCGCGACGCGTTGGACCACATCCAAAGCAACCTGGCCGTGCGTGTGCTGGTGCTTACCGGTGCGGGCCGTGGCTTCTGCGCTGGCCAAGATTTGGCCGATGCCGAAGTGCGCTTTGTGCCCGGTGAAGGCACGCCGCCCGACCTGGGCGACGTGGTCGAGCGCCACTACAAGCCCTTGGTCCTGCGTCTGGCCCAGCTGCGCGTGCCCACCATCGCCGCCGTCAACGGCATGGCAGCGGGGGCAGGTGCCAGTCTGGCCTTGGCTTGCGACATGGTGCTGGCCACGCAATCGGCCGGTTTCATGCTGCCGTTTGCCAAGATTGGGCTGATCCCCGACACCGCCTGTTCCTGGATCGTGACGCAACGCCTGGGTCATGCCCGTGCGATGGGTTTGGCGCTGACTGGCCAAAAGCTGTCCGCCGCCAAGGCCGCCGAATGGGGCCTGATTTGGGAAGCCGTGGCCGACGATGCCTTTGCCGACAGCGTGAACGCCCTGGCCGCGCAATTGGCCACCATGCCGACCAAGGCGCTGGTGCGCACCCGCCAAGCCATGTTGGCCAGTTACAGCAACACGCTGGAGCAGCAACTCACGCTCGAAGCCATGATGATGCGCGAACTGGGCCGCAGCGCCGACTACGTGGAGGGCGTGAGTGCCTTCTTGGGCAAGCGCGCGCCGCAATTCACCGGCCAGTGAGCCTACGGATACCGCCATGACCGACTCCACCACCGTCCCCACCGATCCGCAGCAATTGGCCCAAGCCGTGGCCAACGCCATGTGGTCGCGCGACAACGCCACCAACGCCCTGGGCATGGAGATCCTGGCCATCGGGCCGGGCAGTGCCACCATCGCCATGCCGGTGCGTACCGACATGCTCAATGGCCACCACATGTGCCACGGTGGCTACATCTTCACGCTGGCCGACAGCGCCTTTGCCTACGCCTGCAACAGCTACAACCAAAACACCGTGGCTTCGGCTTGCCACATCGACTTTCTGGCCCCCGCCCGCTTGGGTGACGTGCTGGAAGCCGAAGCGGTCGAACGTTCTGCCGCTGGGCGCACTGGGGTGTACGACATCACCGTGCGCGTGCGTGGCGGCAAAACCGTGGCGCTGTTCCGGGGCAAGAGCTACCGCATTCAGGGCGAAGTGATTGCCGGTCTGGCCCAAGCCTGACTCCGCTCAAAAAATCGACACATCTCCCAGAGGAAAACATTATGACCGTCAAGAAACCCCTGCCCGGTGATCTGGAGCCCATCGAAACCGCCAGCCGCGAGGAAATCTCCGCACTGCAACTCGAACGCCTGAAGTGGTCGGTGCGCCACACCTACGACAACGTGGCCCCGTACCGCGAGAAGTGCATCGCCAAGGGCGTACACCCGGACGATTTGCACACGCTGGCCGACCTGGCCAAGTTCCCGTTCATGACCAAGCTGGACTTGCGCGACCACTACCCGTTTGGCCTGTTTGCCGTGCCGCGTGAAAAAGTGGCCCGCCTGCACGCCTCCAGCGGCACCACCGGCAAGTCGGTGGTGGTGGGCTACACCCAGAACGACCTCAACAACTGGGCCGACCTGATTGCCCGCTCGCTGCGCGCCGCTGGCGTGCGCGCTGGCGACATGGTGCAAAACTCCTACGGTTACGGCATGTTCACCGGCGGTTTGGGTGCCCACTACGGTATTGAGCGCGCCGGTTGCACCGTGGTGCCCATGTCTGGTGGCCAGACCGAAAAGCAAGTCCAGCAAATCATGGACTTCAAGCCCGATGCCATCATGGTCACGCCGTCGTACTCGCTGGTGATTGCCGAAGAGTTCGAGCGCCAAGGCATCAAGCCGGAAGACATTTCCCTCAAGGTCGGTATCTTTGGTGCCGAGCCGTGGGGCGAGGGCATGCGCGCCGAAATCGAGCGCAAGCTGGGCATCGATGCCATCGACATCTACGGCCTGACCGAAGTGATGGGCCCCGGCGTGGCGTGCGAGTGCATTGAAACCAAAGACGGCCCGGTGATCTGGGAAGACCACTTCTACCCCGAAATCATCGACCCCGAAACCGGCGAAGTGCTGCCCGATGGCTCCGAAGGCGAGCTGGTGTTCACCTCGTTGACCAAGGAAGCCTTCCCCGTCATCCGCTACCGCACCCGCGACCTGACCAAGCTGCTGCCGCCCACGGCGCGCTCGTTCCGCCGCATTGGCAAGATCACCGGTCGTTCCGACGACATGCTGATCGTGCGCGGTGTCAACGTGTTCCCGACCCAGATCGAAGAGCAGATCCTGCGCGACAAGCGTCTGGCCGGTGTCTACCAGATCCAGCTCAGCCGTGACGGCCACCTGGATTCCGTGGAAATCCGCTGCGAACTGCAGCGCGAGTTCTCGGGCCGCCTGGAAGCCGCCGAAGTGCAGCAGATTGCCAAAGAACTGCAACACCACATCAAGACCGTGATCGGCATCAGCACCAAGGTGTCGGTGCTGGACGCCGACAGCCTGCCGCGCACGCAAACCGGCAAGGCCCGCCGCGTGATCGACGACCGCCCGAAACAACTCTAAATCCAGGAGCCCCAGCATGAACCAGGCTTTTATTTGCGATGCCATTCGCACCCCGATTGGCCGCTACGGTGGCACCTTGGCCGCTGTGCGTGCCGACGATCTGGGCGCGGTGCCGCTCAAGGCGCTCATGGAGCGCAACCCCCAAGTGGACTGGGCGGCGGTCGAAGACATCATTTACGGCTGCGCCAACCAGGCCGGTGAAGACAACCGCAACGTAGCCCGCATGTCTGGCCTGCTGGCGGGTTTGCCGACCGAAGTGCCCGGCACCACCGTCAACCGCCTGTGCGGCTCCGGCATGGACGCTGTGGGCTTGGCCGCCCGTTCCATCAAGACCGGCGAAACCGATCTGATGATTGCCGGTGGCGTGGAAAGCATGAGCCGCGCTCCGTTCGTCATGCCCAAGGCCGACAGCGCGTTCAGCCGCAGCAACGCGGTGTACGACACCACCATCGGCTGGCGCTTTGTCAACCCGTTGATGAAGAAGCTGTACGAAACCCACTCCATGCCGCAAACGGCGGACAACGTGGCGGCCGACTTCAACATCAACCGCGCCGACCAAGACGCGTTTGCGCTGCGTTCGCAACAACGCTGGGCCGCTGCCAATGCCGCTGGCCGCTTTGCCGACGAACTGGTGCCCGTCACCATTGCGCGCAAGAAGGGCGATCCCCTCATCTTTACCACCGACGAACACCCGCGCCCCGAGACCACGCTGGAGATGCTGGCCAAGCTCAAGGGCGTCAACGGCCCCGACCTGAGCGTGACCGCTGGCAACGCCTCGGGCGTGAACGACGGTGCTTGCGCGCTGCTGCTGGCTTCCGAAGCCGCTGCCGCCCAGTACGGCCTGACCCCGCGTGCCCGTGTGGTCGGCATGGCCACCGCAGGTTTGGCCCCGCGCATCATGGGTTTTGGCCCGGCACCGGCGGTACGCAAGGTGTTGGCCAAAACCGGCCTGACACTGGACCAAATGGACGTGATCGAGCTCAACGAGGCCTTTGCCGCCCAGGCGCTGGCTGTGTTGCGCGATCTGGGCTTGTCGGACGACGAGGCCCGTGTCAACCCCAACGGCGGCGCCATTGCCATGGGCCACCCGCTGGGCATGAGTGGTGCCCGCCTGGTCACCACCGCCATGTACGAGCTGCACCGCCGGGGTGGCCGCTACGCGCTGTGCACCATGTGCATTGGCGTGGGGCAGGGCATTGCGATCGTGATCGAGCGCGTGTAAATTTTTTGTTCCGATTCCGTTTTCGTTAACCCAAACCGGGCTTGTGCCCCAAGGAGTTGTTCGATGTATACCCAATCCTTCAGCGTGCCGGACGACGCCGGCCAGAAGAACATCAAGGCCGTGCCGACCCTCGAGTCGCCCGAGCTGACCGCCAAGTTTGAAGCGCGCATCGCGGCCGATGGCCGCATCGAGCCGCAGGACTGGATGCCAGAGGCCTACCGCAAGACCCTGGTGCGCCAGATCAGCCAGCACGCGCACAGCGAAATCGTGGGCATGCTGCCCGAAGGCAACTGGATCAGCCGCGCGCCCAGCCTCAAGCGCAAAGCCATTCTGATTGCCAAGGTGCAAGACGAAGGCGGCCACGGCCAGTACCTGTATTCCGCTGCCGAAACCCTGGGCACCAGCCGCGCCGACATGCTCGACGCGCTGCACAGCGGCAAGGCCAAGTACAGCTCCATCTTCAACTACCCGACCCTGAACTGGGCCGATGTGGGTGTGATTGGCTGGCTGGTGGACGGTGCCGCCATCATGAACCAGGTGCCGCTGTGCCGCTGCTCCTACGGCCCCTACGCCCGCGCCATGATCCGCGTGTGCAAGGAGGAGTCCTTCCACCAGCGCCAAGGCTACGAAGCCCTGCTGGTGATGATGAAGGGCACCGACGAGCAAAAAGCCATGGTGCAAGACGCCGTCAACCGCTACTGGTGGAAGTGCCTGGCCATGTTTGGCCCGCCGGACGCCGACAGCCAGCACAGCGACCAAGCCATGCGCTGGGGCATCAAGCGCATCAGCAACGACGACCTGCGCCAGAAGTTCATCGACGCCACCGTGCCGCAAGCCAAGGTGCTGGGCGTGACCCTGCCCGACCCGGACCTGAAGTGGAACGAGGAACGTGGCCACTACGACCACGGCCAGATCGACTGGGACGAGTTCTGGAGCACCGTCAACGGCAACGGCCCCTGCAACAAGGAACGCCTGGCCACCCGCGTGAAAGCGCACAACGGCGGCCAATGGGTGCGCGACGCCGCCCTGGCCCACGCCCGCAAGCAACAACAACGTGCCTTGAAGGAAGCAGCATGACCACCAACACCACCACCCCCGCCCTGAAAGACTGGCCCCTGTGGGAAGTCTTCGTCCGCAGCAAGCAAGGCCTTGAGCACAAGCACTGCGGCAGCCTGCACGCCTCTGACGCGCAGCACGCGCTGGAAATGGCTCGCGACATTTACACCCGCCGCCAAGAAGGCGTGAGCCTGTGGGTGATCCCGTCGTCCCAGATCACGGCCAGCAACCCCGACGACAAGGGCGAGCTGTTCGACCCGGCGGCCGACAAGATCTACCGCCACCCAACGTTCTACGAAATCCCGGAAGAAGTGGGGCACATGTAACATGAGCGCAACCGCCAACTACCTGCTGCACCTGGCCGACAACGCCGTGGTGCTGGGCCAGCGCAACGCCGAATGGTGTGGCCACGGCCCCGTGATCGAGGAAGACATTGCGCTGGCCAACGTCAGTCTGGATCTGATTGGCCAGGCCCGCATGCTGTACCAGCAGGCCGCCCAGGAAATCGGGGGCGATGCCACCGAGGACAAGCTGGCCTACTTCCGCGACGCGCCGGACTTTCGCAACTACACGCTGCTGGAACTGCCGCACCACAGCGCGCTGGTGGGCTACGCCAAGACCGATCTGGACTACGGTACCACCATCGTGCGCAACTTCCTGTACAGCGCCCTGATGGTGCTGGTGTGGGAAGCCCTGCAACAGTCCAAGGACGAACAGCTGGCCGCCATCGCCGCCAAGTCGCTCAAGGAAGTGCGCTACCACCTGCGCCACTCCCGCGACTGGCTGGTGCGCCTGGGTGACGGCACCGACGAGTCGCACGCCCGCGTGCAGGCCGCGCTGGACCACCTCATGCCCTACACCCAGGAGTTCTGGACGCCCAGCAATCTGGAAGCTGCGGCCGTGGCCGTCGGCGTGGGCGTGGACGTGACCACGCTCAAGGCCCAGTGGGACGCGATCGTGGACGACGCCTTGGCCGAGGCCACGCTCAAGCGTTCCTCCACCCAAGGTTACGTGACCCAGGGCAAGAACGGCCTGCACTCCGAGCATCTGAGCTTCCTGCTGTCCGAGATGCAAGGTCTGGCCCGCGCCCACCCCAACGCCAGCTGGTAAACCGCCATGAATGCCACCTCCACCCCCGCCGACGCGGTCCAGGCCGCCTGGGCCGCTTTGGAAACGCTGACCGACCCGGAGATCCCGGTGGTGTCGCTGCGTGAACTGGGCATTCTGCGCGATGTGCGCCAGGGCGCCGATGGGCTGGAGGTGGTCATCACCCCCACGTACAGCGGCTGCCCGGCCATGGGCCAGATCGAGGACGATGTGAACGCCATCCTGCAAGCCCACGGCCTGCCGGGCAAGGTCATCACCCAGCTCGCACCGGCCTGGACCACCGACTGGATGACCGAGGCCGCCAAGGAAAAACTGCGTGCGTATGGCATTGCGCCGCCGCACCGCACCTGTGGTGTCAGCCAGAGCCAGGAAAGCGTGGTGCGCTTTGTGCGCAAGTCGCCCACCGCCGACGAGCCGGTGGCGTGCCCGCACTGTGGCTCCGTGCACACCGTGGAAGCCTCGCACTTTGGCTCCACCGCCTGCAAAGCCTTGTACAAGTGTCTGGACTGCCAAGAGCCGTTCGACTATTTCAAGCCGTATTGACGAATTACCGGAGACAAACTGCATGTCTGCCCCCCGTTTTCATGAACTCAAGGTCAAGCGTGTCAGCCCGGAAGCGGCTGGCGCGGTGGCCATCACCTTTGATATCCCCGCCGACCTGCGCGAAGCCTTTACGTTCGAGCCCGGCCAGTTCCTGACCCTGCGCGCCCAGATCAACGGCCAGGACGTGCGCCGCAACTACTCCATCAGCAGCCCGCGCAGCCGTTTGGTCACGCAAGGCGAGATCGAGGTCGGCATCCGCCCGGTCGAAGGCGGCCTGTTCTCCAACTGGGCCGCGACCCAGGTCAAGGCCGGCGACACCATGAAGGTGATGACACCCGATGGCCGCTTCGTGGTCAAGAAGAAGCGCGCGCTGCACCGCGTGGGCTTTGCCGGTGGTTCGGGCATCACGCCCATCCTGTCGATTGCCGCCAGCACGCTCGAAGAGCAGCCCGAATCCAAGTTCACCCTGGTGTACGGCAACCGCAACATGGCCACCGTCATGTTCAACGAGGCGCTGCAAGACCTCAAGGATCGATACGCTGGCCGCTTCACCATGATCCACGTGCTGTCCAACCAGGCGCAGGAAGTGGACTTGCTGCAAGGCCTGGTCGATGGCGACAAGGTGCGCGCCATCGTCAACGCCCTGCTGCCCATCAAGAGCATGGACGAAGTGTTCATCTGCGGCCCGGAGCCGATGATGAACGCCGCCGAGAACACCCTGCTCGAGCTGGGTGCCCCGCGCGAGCGCGTGTACACCGAGCGCTTCACCGCCGCTACCCCGGTCGCTGCCACTCCGGCCGCTGCCGCTGCCGCCAGCGCCGCCGCCGCGGTCAAGACCGCCCCGTCCAACCGCACCATCCAACTGGTGGTGGTGCTGGACGGCAAGCAGCACGAAATGGCGATCGCCCCGGGCGAGCACGTGCTGGACGTGGCGCTGGACGCCGGTCTGGACTTGCCGTACTCGTGCAAGGCCGGCGTGTGCTGCACCTGCCGCGCCAAGGTGGTGCAGGGTTCGGCCACCATGGACAAGAACTACACGCTGGAAGCCGACGAAGTCAAGCAAGGCTTTGTGCTGACGTGCCAGGCGTGCGCCGCCACCGACAAACTGGTGGTCAGCTTCGACGAACGTTGATCCCGGCCTGACGGCCCGACGCGTTTAACATGGCCTGCCACAGCGCCGCTTCATGCGCCGTGGCAGGCCGTTTCGTTTCAAGGATATGCAAAAGATGACTACCACCTTCTCCAACGTTGGCATTGTGGGCGCCGGGGCCATGGGCCGTGGCATTGCCCAGATTGCGGCCCAGGCCGGCAGCACCGTGTGGCTGTACGACACCCAGCCCGCCGCCATTGAAGCCGCGTGCGGCCTGCTGGCCGACACCTGGGACAAACTCGCCGCCAAGGGCAAGCTCAGCGCCGAGCAGGTGCAAAGCTACACCAGCCGCCTGCGCAGCGCCAACACCCTGGCCGAGCTGGCCCCGTGCGACCTGGTGGTCGAGGCCATCGTGGAAAAGCTGGAAGTCAAGAAGGCCGTGTTTGGCGAGTTGGAAGGCATAGTGGGCGACAACGCGGTGCTGGTGACCAACACCTCCTCGCTGTCGGTGACGGCCATTGCCAATGGCCTCAAGCGCCCGCAGCAGTTTGCCGGTTTCCACTTCTTCAACCCCGTGCCGTTGATGAGGGTGGTGGAAGTGATTGCCGGCCTCAAGAGCAGCGCCGAGACCTGCCAGCGCCTGTATGCCTACGCCAAGGACATGGGCCACACCCCGGTGATGGCACAGGACACCCCCGGTTTCATCGTCAACCACGCAGGGCGTGGCTACAACACCGAAGCCCTGCGCATCATCGGTGAGAGCATCACCGACTTTGCCACTGTGGACCGCATTTTGCGCGACCAGATGGGCTTTCGCCTTGGGCCGTTCGAGCTGATGGACTTGACCGCGCTGGACGTGTCGCACCCGGTGATGGAATCCATCTACCACCAGTATTACCAGGAAGCGCGCTACCGCCCCAGCGTCATCACCGCGCAGCGTCTGGCCGGGGGCATTGTGGGCAAGAAAGTGGGCGAAGGTTTCTACCCCTACGTCGATGGCAAGGCCCAGGTGCCCGCCGAGCCGCCGGTGCCGACCGTGGCCAGCCTGCCGCCGGTGTGGGTGCCCGCCCGCGCCACCCGCCGCGCCGAGCTGTACCAGCTGCTCAAGGATCTGGGAGCCAAGATCGAAACCGGCCAGCAGCCGTCCGAGCAGGCACTGATCGTGGTGGCCCCGCTGGGCCACGATGTGACCACCGTTGCGGCGGTGGAACGCCTGGACGCGACCCGCACCGTGGGCATTGACATGCTGTTGCCCGATGCCGACGTGAAGCGCCGCGTGCTGGCCACCAACCCCGCCACCCGCGCCGACATGCGCGACGCCGCCCACGCCCTGTTTGCCCAGGACGGCAAGCCTGTCAGCGTGATCCGCGACAGCGGTGGCTTTGTGACCCAGCGCGTGGTGGCCACCATCGTCAACATTGCCACCGACATGTGCCAGCAAGGCGTGTGTACGCCCGAGGACTTGGAAATCGCCGTCAAGCTGGGCCTGGGCTACCCGATGGGGCCGCTGGCGATGGGCGACCGCATTGGCCCGACCAATGTGCTGGAGTGCCTGTTCAACTTGCAAACCGTGTACGGCGACATGCGCTACCGCCCATCGCCGTGGCTGCGCCGCCGGGGCGCGCTGGGCCTGAGCCTGATGCAGCAGGAAGGCTGACATGACCGCGCAGCTCAAGTGCGACTACCAGGGTGCCACCCTGGTGCTGACCATCAGCAACCCCGGCCACCGCAACGCGCTGGGGCCCGACATCTACGCCGCGGGCATCGAGGCCATCCAGGCTGCCGATGGCAACCCCGAGGTGCGCAGCATCGTCATCACCGGCGAGGGCGACACCTTCTGCGCCGGTGGCAACCTGCAACGCCTGCTGGGCAACCGCCAGCAGCCGCCGCAGGTGCAGGCCGACAGCATTGAAGGCCTGCACACCTGGGTGGAGGCCCTGCGCAGCTTGCCCAAGCCCGTCATCGTGGCGGTGGAGGGCGCGTGTGCCGGGGCCGGGTTCTCGCTGGCGCTGGCCAGCGACTTCATCATCGCGGCGCAGAACAGCATCTTCGTGATGGCGTACAGCAACATCGGCATCTCGTCCGATGGCGGCGCGAGCTGGAACCTGATGCACATGGTGCCGCGCGCCACCGCGCTGCAACTGCTGATGTGTGGCGAGCGCATCGGGGCCGAACGGCTGTACCAGTTGGGGGTCATCAACCGTGTGACCGAGCCCGGTCAGGCGCTGGCCCAGGCGCTGGCGCTGGCCGACAACCTCAACGCCAAAGCGCCCAACGCGCTGGCCAGCTTCAAAGAGTTGGCCAACAACGCCTTCGCCCAGCCATTGAGCACGCAGTTGCAACAAGAGCGCGACCACTTTGTGCGCAACCTGCACCACGCCAACGGTGGCGAAGGCATCCAAGCCTTTTTGGACAAACGCCGCCCGGTGTTCGTCTGACCTTGGCCTGAGCTTGAGCGGCGGCACAATACGGGCTTTCTGTTTGCCGATTGCCTGGAAAGGCCCCGCTCATGCTCAAACACATTGTGATGTGGAAACTCAAGGACCACGCCGAAGGTGCCGACAAGGCCAGCAACATCGCCAAGGCGGTGGCTTTGCTGCGCGGTTGTGCCCAGCTCACACCCGACACACTGGCCTTTGAAGTGGCCACCGCCAGCCCCGGCCTCGAAACCACCTACGACATCGTGCTGTACAGCGTCTTCACCGACCGCGCCGCGCTCGACGCCTACCAGCAGCACCCGGACCACGTGGCCATCAAGCCCTTTTTGGGTGCGGTGGTGGAGCAGCGCCAGTGCATGGATTACGAAACCACGGCCCGCGCATGACCACCGCCGCCCCGTCCACCCTTGATGCCACAGCGCCAGAGGCCAGCTTGCCGTTTCCCGTGCCCATCCCGTTTGTGGAGCACCTGGGTCTGCGTCTGCTGCGCTGGCAGGATGGTGAAGCCGTGCTGGCGTTCGATCCCGCGCCTGAACACCTCAACTCCTTCAGTGTGGTGCATGGTGGCGTGGGCATGACCCTGTTGGATGTGGCGATGGCCCACGCCGCCCGCAGCGTACAACCCGGTGACTGGGGTGCCATCACCATCGAAATGAAAACCAGCTTTATGCGCGCCGCCGTGGGGCCGTTGCGCGCCAGCGGCACCGTGCTGCACCGCACCGCCACGCTGGCCTTCACCGAGGCCCGCATCCACGACGCGCAAGGCAGGTTGTGCGCTCACGCCACCGGCACCTTCAAGTACGTCAAGCGCCTGCCGGTCGGCAGCAAAGGCAGCCAGCCGCTCAACGCCGCCGACCCCATCGCCACCGACTGACCGGGCAGCGGATCACATCCCCAGCGACTTGAGCAGCGCGTCGGTGTCGTCGTCGCCGCTGCCTTGGGGGGCTGTAGCGGGTGCGTGGCTGGCCTTGGCCTGCTCAGCCTGCTCGGCTTCCAGTTGCGCCTGGGCGATCAGCGCGTCGGGGTCGAGTTCCTCGTTCTGGTCAAAGTCGTACAGCTTGACGAACTCGGTGCGGTCCACCGCCAGTTCCAGGTAGAAGATGTGGTTCTTACTGGTGTAGAACGTGACGCGGCGCGCCTCGGGGTGGTCCAGGTTGGCGTCCACGCTGAGCTGCACCTGCTTGTGGAGCACCAGCATCTTGGGCTGGTTCTGCGTGATGTGGGTCTGCAGCTCGCGGCGCACCTTGCTGGTGAAGTCGCCCAGCACCTGGTTCATGAGCTCGCCCATCACGTTGCCCACCTCGTCGGAGGTGTAGGAGCGCGCCAGGTCGGCCTTGTCCATGCCCATGTTGAGCATGTAGCTCTCGTAGAGTTCCATAGCGGCCTCGCCGGTGAAGTTGAGGATCACCAGGCCGGAAAATCCGCCATCAAACAGCACAAAGCAGCCAATATCGGGCTTGAGGCAGGTCTTATTGATGCGTTGCACCATGCCAGAATACTGCACATTGCCCCCTGTGGCCAGGTTGAGCACCTTGGTCACGGAGTTGCACAGGCTCTTGAGCAGGTCTTCGGTGCCAAACACCACGGTATCGTCGGAATGCAAAGGGCTCATGTGGGCAAGATTTTTAAGTGGAACAATGCAGACAAGGAAATGCGTGCAGCATAGCAGCGTGCGGGCGGTGGGCGCGTGCCCCCTTTAGAATGTGATTCTATTGAAATAAAAAACCAGAACCAGCGTATGTCCCAGTCCTCCCAGCAGCAACTCATCGCCCTGTCCCCCGAAAAACTGCGCGTGGGCATGGCGTTGCGCTTCACGCTGCTGGATGAGCAGGGCCGCGTGCTGCTGGCCAAGGGCTTGCGCATCGAGTCGCGCCACACGCTCGAGAGCCTGCGCGCGCGCCCGGCGGTGTACGTGGAGTACCAGGAGTCCGACGAGGCGGTGCAGGCGCTGATGTCGGGCCTGGCCGAGCTCAGTCGCATCGACGCCCCCATCAAGTACATCGGCCAGTACGCGCTGCAAAGCGCCAGCCTGGGGCGCAACGAGATGGTGGACGGTACGGTGGACACCATGCTTGACGAGGTGGAAGCACACCTGCGCGTGCTGCTGGCCCAGATTGCGCAGGGCACCCAGTCCAAGGCAGGGCCGCTGTTGGCGCAACTCGATGGCGTGGCGCGTAATCTGGAAACCATCTGGCAGCGCGACCGCGATGCCGCCGTGTTCGTGCTGATGCACCGCGCGGTGGTGGGCTACCGGGGCTACAGCGTGCTGCACGCGCTGCAGTGCGCGCTGCTGGTGCATGTGCTGGCGCCCACGCTGCACCTGTCCGCCGCTGAGGTACACGCCCTGCTGCAGGCCGCCCTGACCATGAACGTGGCCATGACCGCGCTGCAGGACACGCTGGCGCTGCAGACCCAGCCGCCGTCCGACGCCCAGCGCGCCCAGATCCGCCGTCACCCCGAGGAGGGCGCGCGCCTGCTGCAGGGCGCAGGCATTGAACACCCGCTGACGCTGGTGCTGGTGCGCCAGCACCACAACGATCTGCCCACGGTGGCCGTCGGCCAGCAGCGCACGCCGCTGGAGCGCCTGATCCACCTGCTGCAGGTGCTGGACCGCTACACCGCCGCCATGAGCCCGCGTGCCTCGCGCGCCGGGCGCGACGCCGCCGACGCCGCGCGCGCCGCCATCGTGCACAACCGCGTGGCCGGGCACGACGAGGTGGGCGTGGCGCTGCTGCAGGCGCTGGGCCTGTACCCGCCCGGCACCTTCGTGCTGCTGGAAAGCGGCGAGACCGCCCTGGTGCTGCGCAAGGGCGAGAAGGCCAACCAGCCGGTGGTGGCCACGGTGCTGAACAAAAAGGGCGAGCTGGTGAGCGAACCGCGCCTGTACAGCGCCGCCCAGGGTGGCATGGGCGTGCAGCACGCGGTGTCGGGCTCGCAGATCAAGACCCGCATCAACCTGGGCGCCATGCTCAAGCTGCTGGCGTACTCGCGCACGCCGGTGGCGGAGCGTTCGGGTGTCGTCAGCCCGTGGCGGGTGGTGTAGGCCGCGCCTTTCAGCCGGAGGCCGCGCCGGTGGCGGGCAGCAGCACCTGCGCCTCCAAGCCGCCTTCCGCGCCGCGTTGCAGCTCCAGCCGTCCGCCGTACAGCTCGATCAGGTCCTGGGCAATCGCCAGCCCCAGCCCCGAGCCGCACACCGATTCGTCCAACCGCACCCCGCGCGCCAGCACTTGCTGGCGCTGGGTTGCGTCCAGGCCCGGGCCGTCGTCGGCCACCACCATTTGCAACGTCGGCGGGGCCGATCCGGCCAGCGCCTGGGCGCGCACGGTCACGCGGTGCTGCGCCCACTTGCAGGCGTTGTCGATCAGGTTGCCCAGGATTTCGTGCAGGTCTTGCGCCTCGCCCGCAAAGTGCAGCGGTGTGGCGGGCAGTTCAATGTCAAAGGCCAGATCGCGCGTGGCGTGTACGCGCTGCATCACGCGCACCAGCCCTTGTACGGTGGCTTGCACCTCGGTGCGCTGTCCGGGCCGACGTTGTACCGCCGCCGCCCGGGCGTGCGCCAGGTGCCAGTCGATCTGGCGTTGCGCGACCTGGGTTTGCTCCTGCACCAGCTGCGCCAGCTCCAGGCACGGCGGCTGCAGATGGCTGTGTGCCGCCTGTTGCAGCACCGACAGCGGCGTCTTGAGCGCGTGCGCCAGGTTGCCCGCGTGCGTGCGTGAGCGCGCCACCACGGCCTCGTTTTGCGCCAGCACGCGGTTGAAGTCGTCCACCAGCGGTTGCAGCTCGGTCGGAAACTGGCCCTCCAGCCGCGCGGTGTGGGCCTGCTGCACCGTTTGCAGGCTGCGCTGTAACGATCGCAATGGCCGCAAACCCACCGCCACTTGCGCCCAGGCGGCGGCCACCAGCAACAGCAGCAACACCCCCAGCGACGCCGCCAGCACGCCCGCAAAGTGCCGCACCGCCGTGTGCGTTTCCTGCAAGTTGCCCGCCACCAGCAAGCGCCAGACCACCGAGGGCGCTCCGGGCAGCTGCACCCGGCGTTCCAGCAGCAGCACGGGTTCGTGGTTGGGGCCGTCCAGTTCGTGCGCGTGTACCGCACCGCGCTGCAGCGGGGCGGTGGGGGGCTGGAGCACCTGGTCCCACAGCGAGCGCGAACGCAGCACGCCCAGCTCCGCCGTGTGGCCGTTGTCCTGCAGCCGATCCACCTGCCAGTACAGGCCGGAATACGGCTGCGTCCAGCGCGGATCCGACAGTTGCTGGGTGTTGACGACCGGCCTGCCCGCCGCGTCGATCTCGATCTGACGGGTCAGCTGGTCCAGCTGGCGCTGCAGCCCGCTGCGGAACTGCTCCTGCACGTGCTGGCGGAACAGACCGGCCAGCACCCAGCCCGCCAGCAGCAGGGCCAGCGACAGCGCCCCCACCGTCGCCGCCAGCAAGCGCCAGCGCAAGGAGTGCCACCACGCGGCACGTACCAGGGGCGCAGTTGCCGCCGGGCTGGCGCTTGTCATGCCACGTGGAGCCGGTAACCCTGGCCGCGCACGGTTTCAATGGTCTGGGGCGACAGCTTCTTGCGCAGCCGCCCCACAAACACGTCGATGGTGTTGGAGTCGCGGTCGCCGTCCTGGCCGTAGATGTGCTCGGTCAACTCGGTGCGCGACACCACCCGATCCGGCTGGTGCATCAGGTAGTCCAGCACCCGCAATTCGTGGCTGGTCAGCGGCACCGGCTCGCCGTGGAAGGTGACGCGGCCCCGGCGCGTGTCAAGTTCCAGTGCGCCACAGGCCAGCAGCGGCGACGCCAGCCCGTGCGCGCGCCGGATCAGCGCCCGCAGCCGCGCCAGCAGCTCCTCGGTGTGGAAATGCTTGGTCAGGTAGTCGTCGGCCCCAGCGTCGATGCCAGCCACTTTTTCGTGCCAGCTGTCGCGCGCGGTCAGGATCAGCACCGGCGTGGTCACGCCCTGTTCGCGCCAGCGTTGCAGCACCGTCAGGCCGTCCAGCACCGGCAGCCCCAAGTCCAGTACCACCACGTCAAACGGCTCGGTGGCACCGGCGTGGTGGGCGTCCTGGCCGTTGTCGGCCTCGTCCACCACATAGCCCGCCTGTTGCAGGCTGTTCTTGAGCTGCAGCCGCAGCGCAGCGTCGTCCTCGACCAGCAAAACGCGCATGTTGTAGTGACCTTGGGGGTGGGGTTAAGGGGCGGCCTTGAGCTTGCGCTTGAGCACGCGCCCCGATTGTGCCTCCAGCTCCAGCTTGAGCAATTGCCCGTCGGCCTGCAGCACCTTGAGTTCATAGACCCAGCGCCCGTCCTCGCGCTCCAGCTCCACCTCCAGCACCTGCCCGGGGTGATCCTGGTGCTGCCGCGCCAGGATCTGCGACAGCGGCAGGATCTGCCCGGCCTGCACCGCCTGCCGGGCCTGGTTGTGGTCGTAGTCGTCGGCGTGGCTGGGGGGCGCGTGCAGGATCAGCGTGGCTCCCAGCGCCCAGGCCATTTGCCTCAGGCGACGGCTGGCAGGTTCCCCCACGGCTGGCGGGTGGGCGGTGGTGCGCGGGTAACCGAAGGGCTGCAAATCGGGTGACTTCATCAATCTGTGCGGGAAACCCCGGCATTCATGCCGGGGAGGGATAGCACGGCTTGCACAGCAAGCCCCTGTTTCCGCTCCTTTTTAGGTTGGCTATCTTCTGGATGGATGGGGTGGTTTTCGTGTAAATTGCACACATGGACATCAAGCGCGCATACCGCTTTAGGTTTTACCCAACGCCCGAGCAAGAGGTCATCCTCGCCCAGACGTTTGGTTGCGTGCGCTTTGTCTACAACCACATGCTGCGCCTGCGCAGCGAGGCGTGGGAGCAGCGGCAGGAACGCATGGGCTACCACGACACTTCCGCAGCGTTGACGTTGCTCAAAAAGCAACCGGAGTACGCTTGGCTCAACGACGTGTCC
>NZ_NWBQ01000059.1 GCF_002837135.1 Macromonas bipunctata
GAAGGCCGCTGGTACCGCAACCATGAGCTGGAACTGGCCAAGGCACAGCGCGCCCGAAAGAAAAAACGGGTCAAGGCGATCCACGCCAAGATCAAAAATCAGCGCAAGGACGACTTGCACAAATTCAGCACCGAGATGGTGCGACAAAACGCCGCCATCTTCGTGGGCGACGTGGCCAGCGCCAAGCTGGTCAAGACCACAATGGCCAAGTCTACGCTGGACGCGGGCTGGGCCATGCTGAAAACCATGTTGGAACAAAAGAGCCATCAGGCCGGTGTGGTGTTCGAGGTCGTGAACGAAGCGTATTCAACCCAGACTTGCTCGTGCTGCGGGGTGATACCCGCCAGCAGTCCGAAAGGTAGGGCGGGTTTGCGAATAAGGGAATGGACGTGCAGCGAATGCGGAGCGGTACACGACCGCGACGTGAACGCGGCCAAAAACATTCTCGCGGCGGGGCATCGCCGTCTGGCAGCAGGAATCCCCGCTCTTTAGGGCGGGGAGGATGTCAAGATGCGCGCCGGGTGTACCACCACCTCGTCCATGTCGGGGATTTCAATGGTGCAAGGCCCGGTCAGCACCGCCTGGCAGGCCAGCACGTAGGGCGTGGCGGCAGCGGCTTGCGGGCGCCCCGCTTCAGGGCCGCTGTGCAGTACCTGGCCTTGCGTGACCTTGCAGCGGCAGGTGCCACAGCGCCCCGACATGCAGCTGTACGAGATGGGCACCGCGTGCGTGTTGAGCACGTCCAGCAGGTTCTGGCCGCTTTGAAACGGCAGGTGCAGGTTGCCAGGTTGTACAGTGAGTTCCATGAAATCAAGGCCGGGTGGGATGCGATGGGTGGCGATTCTGCGGGCGCCCCCTTTATCAGTAAATAGACTGGGTCTTATAGATAGAATCACCCGTATGAATAACGCTGGCCCGCCACTATGAACCTGCGCGACATCGACCTCAACCTGTTGGTGGTGTTCAACCAGCTGTTGCTGGATCAGAACGTGTCGGTGTGCGCCGACAAGCTGGGCATGACGCAACCGGCGGTCAGCAACGCGCTCAAGCGCTTGCGCACGCTGATGGGCGACGAGCTGTTTGTGCGCACCTCCAAGGGCATGGCCCCCACTGCCTACGCGCTGCAGCTGGCTGAGCCAGTGGTGTACGCGCTCAGCACCCTGCAAACCGCGTTGAGCCAGCGCCACGATTTCGATCCGCACAGCAGCACGCGCACCTTCACCATCGCCATGACGGACATTGGCGAGATCTACTTCATGCCGCCGCTGATGGACGCGCTCTCGCGCCTGGCGCCGCAGGTCAGCATCAGCACCGTGCGCAACAACGCGCTCAGCCTGAAGGAGGCGATGGAGGCGGGCACGGTGGACGTGGCCACGGGCCTGCTGCCGCACTTGCAGGCGGGCTTCTTCCAGCGCAGGTTGTTCCGGCAACGCTATGTGTGCCTGTACCGCCAAGGCCACCCGGTGGCCAGCCGCGCGCCGCTGACGCTGGAGACCTTCAGCCAGCTGCAGCACGTGGGCATCGTCTCGCCCCACACCGGGCACGGCGAGGTGGATGCGCTGCTGGAGCGCTCCGGCATACGGCGCGATGTGAAGCTGGTGGTGCCACACTTTATTGCGGTGGGGCACATTGTGCAGACCACCGACCTGATTGCCACCGTGCCCGAACGCTTTGCCGCCCGGCTCGAAGGCCCGCTGGGGCTGGCATCGTGCCCGCACCCGGCGGCGCTGCCCGAGATTTCCATCAACCTGTTCTGGCACGCCAAGTTCAACCGCGACCCGGCCAACCTGTGGCTGCGCCAGCTGTTTTTTGAGTTGTTTGCACATTGAGGCCGACCATGCTCCACAAGTCTCTTCTGGCCCTGGCCCCGGTGTGGGGCCTGACCTGCGCGCTGGCCCAGACGCCGCCGCCCCAGGCCGCGCCCGCCGCCCCGGCCACCGCTGGCGCGCAAAACTGCAGCACCGCGCGCAACCAGGTGGAGGCGGTGATCTGCGCCACGCCCGGCTTTGCCAAGGTCGATTCCAACCTGTGGGTGGTGTACAAGACCGTGCTGGGTGGCCTGCCGCCCGAGGCCCAGGCCGACTTCAGGCAACAGCAGCGCGACTGGGTGCTCAGCCGCAACCGCTGCCAGGACGCGGCCTGCCTGCGCCCGCTCTACAGTGGCCGCCTGCAGGTGCTGTGCCAGTCGCCTGCGGTGGCGGCGTCGGTGCGCTGCACCAGTGCCCCGGCGCTGGGGGCGGGCGCTGCGCTTGCATCCGGCGCGGCGCTTGCCTTGCCGCCGGGCAGCCGCCCGGTGCCCATCCAGCAGCTGCCGCGCCTGCACGAGGAGGTGGACGAGGCCGAGTCCGGCCTGTTTGGCCAGACCGAGTTCGAAGTGTTCTTTGACCGCAAGGCCCCGGCGCTGGCGGGCGTGGGCAGCTACCCGGTGGTGCTCAACTTTGGCCGCCCGCTGGCGTACGACGCCCCGTTTGCGCCCGCCGAGCAGCCGCCCACGCGCGAGGACTGGCTGCTCAGCCCCGGCCTGGCCTACGCCGCCCCGGCCAGCGTGGCCGACCACGAGGTGCAAAACACCGTCACCAGCCTGTACAAGCTGCTGTTTGACGAGCTGAACTCGCCCCGGCTGCTGGCGGCCTACAACCTGTGCAAGAAGCACAACGCCGCCACTTACGAGGCGCGCGACCGCAGCCAGGCCGGCCAGCGCACCGAGCCCATGGCGCCGTACTGGACGCGCGCCAACTGCGGCTTCAGGCTGGTGCGCCGGGTGCTGACGGTGCTGGGCGTGCCGCCGCCCCCGCTGGCGGTGCAGCGTGGCATGGGTCTGGCGTTCCAGACCGAATACCTGTCGCCGGGGCAGCTGTTCCGCGCCCTGCACGCGTTGCAGAGCAACGAGCTGGCGTCCGACTTCTTTGCGCAGATGTCGCGCGAGCTGGCCCTGACCGATGCGCAGTGGGTGGCCGCCGAGGCCGCTGCGCTGCAGGCCTACGCCAACGGCGCTCCGGCCACCTTGCTCGACGCCAGGCAGATGGCGGGCTTCACGCTGGTGCAGGGCACCGAGCGCATGGGGGGCTGGATGGCGCGTTACGGGCGGGTGCGTTGATGCGGGCGTGTATGATGATCACTTGTTGCTTTTAAGGAGTTATCAAATGAAAAAATCATTTTTTGGAATTTCATCGTTGATGGTGGCACTGCTGTGGCCCATGGCCCCGGCGCAGGCGCAGTACACCGGCCCGGGTGCGGTGCAGGCCATCACGTCGCTGCAGCAGGTGCTGGAGCGGCCGGTGGACGGGGTGGCGGTGGTGTTGCGTGGCCAGCTGGTGCGCCAGTTGTCCGCCGACAAGTATGTGTTTTCCGACGGCAAGCAGGAGATCCGGGTCGATATTGACCGCCAGCTGTTCCCGGCGCAGCCCGTGACCGCCAGCACCATGCTGGAAATTGTGGGCGAGGTGGAGAAAGACTACCTCGAATCGCCCGAGATTGATGTGGACCTGATCCGCGTCGTGCGCTGATTCCTTGCCCATGCCCGCCATGCACTTGCCTCCGCCCGCCCTGATGTTGTTGCTGCTGTGCGCTGGCCTGGCGCTGGTGGTGTGGTGGGGGCCTGCGCCGCGCCAGACCGGGCAGGACGTGCGCCCGTGGGCCGCCGTGCTGGGGGCGCAAGCCCTGCACTGGGGTCTGGCCGCGTATGCGCTGCCGCGCTACCAGCTCTGGTTTGATGTGGTGGCCACGCAGTTGGCATCGTTGGCCCTGGTGCTGGCGCTGTACGCCGTGGCGCGCTGGCGCCGCTTGCAGTTGCCTGTGGCGCTGTACCTGGCGCCGCTGGCGGTGCTGGTGCTGCTGTCGGGTGCGCTGGCGGTGCAGCCGCGGTGGCGCGAGTTCTGGGCCGGGCTGGCGCTGTGCGCCCAGGCCCTGCTGCTGGCCTGGGGCGTGGGCCTGGGCTGGCGCGCGGGCGAGCCCGGCTGTGGCACCACGCGCGCCCACGCGCTGCTGTGGGGCGGGGCGCTGGGCTGGGCCGTGCTGCATGCGGTGCAGGCGCTGGCCGCGCTGTGGCCACCGTCTGCACTGTTGTGGCCGCTGCTGTACGGCGGCCATGTGCTGGCGCTGTGTGCCACCACGCTGGGTTATGTGTTGTGGCAATACGAGCACGTGCAGCGCGGGCACGAACGCTGGGCGGTGGTCGATCCGGTCACGGCCGTGACGCACCAGCGCGCCACCCTGCAGGCGCTGGAGCGCATGTGGTCGCTGGCGCGCCGGGCACAGCAGCCGCTGGCGCTGCTGCATGTGGGGCTGGACGACGCCGAGCGCGCCGGCGGTGCGCCGCACAGCGACGGCCTGCTGGCCGCCGTGGCGCAGCGCCTGCAGCTGCGCCTGCGCACGCACGACCTGCTGGGGCACGCCGGCCCCGACGCCTTCTGGGTGGTGCTGCCCAGCACCGATGTGGGCGGCGCGCTGGTGGTGGCCGACGACCTGCGCACCCTGTTCGAGCGCGAGCCGCTGCAGCACCACGGCCAGGCACTGCGGCTGCACCTGAGCATTGGCGTGCACGGCCTGGTGCCGGTGGACGGCACGCGCCCGCCCGAGGCCATGGCGCAAGCGGCCCACCGCGCCTGGCAGGCCGCACGCGCGGCGGGCGGCAACCGCATCGAAATCGAGGCCTAGCCACGGGGCGGCCGGGTGCAGGCCGGATAATCGGGGCCATGTCCTATCCGCATCCTTCTACCTTGCGCAAAGTGTTGGCGCTCGACACCAGCACCGACCGCCTGAGCGTGGCGCTGGGCGACCCGCACGCCGGGGCCGTGCTGGCGCAGCACGACGGGCCGGGCGGCGCGCAGGCCTCGGCCCACTTGATTCCGACCCTTCAGCGCCTGCTGGCGCAGGTGGGCTGGCAGCTGGCCGAGCTCGATGCCATCGCGTTCGGCTGCGGCCCCGGCGCCTTTACCGGCTTGCGCACCGCCTGCGCCGTGGTGCAGGGGCTGGCGGTGGCGGCGCGGCCCGACGGCATTCCGGTGCTGCCCATGCCAACGCTGCTGCTGGTGGCCGAACAGGCGCGCCAGCAGGCGCTGGACGCCGGCACACCGCTGCCGCCGCGTGTGGTGGCGGTGCTGGACGCGCGCATGGACGAGCTCTACGTGGCCGAATGGGCCTACACCCCCACACCCGATGGCCGCCCGCACTGGCACGCCGTGGGCGCTCCGTGGCTGACCGGCCCTGAGCCGCTGCAACTGGCGGATGGTTGGCCCGCTGCCAATGACCAGGTGCCCCCAGCCACCGCCACCAACGTCGCACCGCTTTGCCTGGTGGGCAACGCCCTGGCCACCTATGGCCCGCGCCTGGCCTCGGCCTGGCACACCGTGCCGCAGCGCGAGGCCTGGCCCACCGCCCAGGCCGCCCTGCGCCTGGCGCCGGCCTGGTGGGCACAAGGCCTGGCCGTGCCCGCCGCCGCCGCCCAACCCCTGTACGTGCGCGACAAGGTGGCCCAGACCACCGCCGAGCGTGCCCAGGCAAAAGCGGCGCTGCAGGCATGACGCTGGCCCCCGCCGCCCCGCTGCTGCACCCCCAGCTGGTGCCGATGCAGCCCGAGACCCTGCCGCTGGTGTGCGCGGTGGAGGCCTCGGCGCACGCCCACCCCTGGCGCCAGGGCCACTTTGAAGATTCGCTGGCCGCAGGCCACTGGGCGCAACTGCTGGTGGCCGAACTGCCAGCTGGCACGGCACCACCCGATGCGCCGCGCCTGCCCGATGGCCGCTGCCTGCTGGGCTACGTGGTGGCCATGCCGGGCGTGGACGAGGCGCACTTGCTCAACCTCACCACCGCGCCGCAGCACCAGCGCCAGGGCTGGGGCCGCTGCCTGCTGCAGGCACTGTCGGCCTGGGCCCGCAGCCAGCACGCCCAGACGCTGTGGCTGGAAGTGCGCGCCAGCAACCAGCCCGCGCTGGCGCTGTACCAGCGCACCGGCTTTGTGGCGGTGGGCCAGCGCCGCGCCTACTACCCCACCCACACCCGCGAGCGCGAGGACGCCGTGGTGATGCGCCTGCCGCTGCCCGCCTGCCCCCCGGAGGCGCCATGCTGAACGCCGCCTCGATGCCCGCTGTGACCGCTGCCGCCGTGCCACAGCTCAGCCCGCGCCACAACGCCATGCTGGCCGAAATGGGCGTGCCGGTGTGGTGGCAGGTCTCTGCGCCAGCGGTGCCGCCTGCATCCGCCGCGCGTGGAGCTGCTTCCGCTGCAGGCGATCGCAGTTCCGGCCCATCTCCGGCCGCCTCGTCCGCCTCAGCCAAGGCCACCGGCACGGCGGGTGTGCCGACCGCTGCAACCGCCACCTCCCCCCGCGCTGCGCGCGCCCCCGCATCCACTCCAGCCCCGGCGGTGCTGCCCCTGCAGCCCTTGCCGGATGTGAGCGCGCTGGACTGGCCGGCCCTGCAGCAGGCCATCGCGCAATGCCAGGCCTGTGCGCTGGGCGGTCAGCGCCGCCAGGCCGTGCCGGGCATGGGCGACCTGCAGCCCGACTGGCTGATCGTGGGCGAGGCCCCGGGCGAGGAAGAGGACCGCCAGGGCCTGCCCTTCGTCGGCGCTTCGGGCCAGCTGCTGGACCGCATGCTGCACGCCATGGGCCTGTCGCGCACGCGCGGCGTGTACATTGCCAACGTCATCAAGTGCCGCCCGCCGCTCAACCGCAACCCGGAGCCGCAAGAAGTGGCGCAATGCAGCCCTTATTTGTTGCGTCAGATTGCGCTGTTGCGGCCCAGAATCGTGCTGACGCTGGGCCGCTTTGCGGCGCAGGCCGTGCTGGGGCAGGGTGGCTGCTACGGCGCCGAAGAGCTGCACCGCCTGCCGCTGGGCCAGCTGCGCGGGCGCGTGCACCAGGCGCAGTTCGGGGCGCTGAGCCTGCCGGTGGTGGCCACCTACCACCCGGCCTACCTGCTGCGCAGCCCGGCCGAAAAAGCCCGCGCCTGGGCCGACCTGTGCCTGGCGCTGGATGCCCACGCGCGCCTGGTGCGCTGAGGCTGGCGGCAGCGCCCGCAGGCGCCATCAGCGTGCCATCAAAAGCTGGTACCATGCCCTACAGCCTGCGCTTTGGGTGATGAAAATGATTGAAAAGATGGCTGAAACATGGCTTGTGTTCTAGGAGGTCGGGCTTGGTGAAAAACAACCATTGGAACTGTGCCGCATTCTGGCGGCCTGCCGGTCTGGGCGTGGCCGCTGCGCTGGCCCTGGGCGCGGTAGGTGGCTTGGCGCTGTGGCCGCTGGTGCTGTTGCTGGCAGGCGTGGGCCTGGGTGCGCACGCCGTGGCGCGCCAGCAGACCGAACAGCTGGCGCGGCTGGAAGCGGTGCTGCAAGGCCACCGCAACTTCAGCGCCACCGTCACCCCAGTGTGGGCTGGGCACATCGCCAACTCCCGCACCCAGACCGAGGAGGCCGTGACCGCGCTGAGCACCCTGTTCGGCACCATCGTGACGCGGCTGGAGCAGACCGTGCGCACCGCCAGCCAGTCCACTGCCTCGGCCGGAGGCGGCGCCGGGCTGGTGGAAGTGTTCGAGCGCAGCGAGCGCGAGCTCAACCAGGTGCTGTCGGCGCAGGTGGCGGCCATGGCCAGCATGAACACCATGCTGCAGCAGATCGAGTCGCTCAACCAGTTCACCAAGCAGCTCGAGGACATGGCCGCCGAGGTGGCCAAGATCGCCTCGCAAAGCAACCTGCTGGCGCTCAACGCCGCCATCGAGGCCGCGCGCGCCGGGGCGCTGGGCAGCGGCTTTTCGGTGGTGGCCAAGGAATTCCGGCTGCTCTCCAACCAGTCGGGCGAGACCGGCCAGCGCATCACCGAGATGGTCAAGGTCGTCAGCGCCGCCATCAACTCCACCTGCCAGGTGGCGCGCGAGTCGGTGCAGCAGGAGGACAACGCGATGCAGACCTCGCAGGACCGCATCGGCCACGTGCTGACCGAGTTCCGTGGCATCACCGGCGCGCTGGTCGATTCCAGCGAGGCCCTCAAGCAAGAGGGCATGACCATCCAGGGCAACATTGGCCAGGCGCTGGTGCAGCTGCAGTTCCAGGACCGCGTCAGCCAGATCCTGACCCAGGTGGAGAACAACATTGGCCAGCTCACGGGCTACTTCGAGCGCCACGAGCGCCAGTGCCTGCAGGATGGCCAGATCGAGCCGCTGGACGCCGAGGCCTTCCTGGCCGAGATGCGCAAGAGCTACGTGATGAAGGACCAGCGCATGGCGCACGACCAGCGCAGCGCCGCCGCCAGCCAGCCCGTCGCCCGGGCCACCAAGGGCAGCACCCCGGCAGCCGCACCGGCGCCCAAGCCCGCCAGCGCCCCCGCCCCGGCCGAGGACGACGACGGCATCACCTTTTTTTGACAACCCACAGCGACACAACAGGAACCACACGAGATGGCCAAAACAATCATGGTGGTGGACGACTCCGCCTCTATCCGCATGGTGGTGGGCATTGCCCTGCGCGGGGCCGGCTACGACGTGATCGAGGCCCAGGACGGCAAGGACGCCCTGGCCAAGCTGACCGGGCAGAAGATCCACCTCATCATCAGCGACGTGAACATGCCGGTGATGGACGGCATCAGCTTCGTCAAGGCCATCAAGCAGCACGCCAGCTACCGCTTCACGCCCATCATCATGCTGACCACCGAGTCCGACGAGGCCAAGAAGCGCGAAGGCCAGTTGGCCGGGGCCAAGGCCTGGGTGCTCAAGCCCTTCAAGCCCGAGCAGATGCTGGGCGCGGTGCAAAAACTCTGTCTGCCGTGACGCCATGACCGACACCACCTCCGTTCCCCCCCAGGCCACGCCCGCTGCCCCCGTGGCATCGGCGTCCCCGCCCGTTGCAGCGCCTGCCCCGGCTGGCGCGCCCGTGCTGACGCTGGCGGGCGAGCTCAGCATCTACCAGGCGCAGGAGCTGAAAAAAACCCTGCTCGATGCCGTGCAGCCCGGCGCCACGCTGGCGCTGGACTTGTCGGGCGTGACGGCGCTGGACACCGCCGGCGTGCAGCTGCTGCTGCTGGCCCAGCGCACCGCCCAGGCCCAGCGGGGCGACCTGCGCGTATGCCGCCCCAGCGCGCCAGTGCTGGAGGTGCTGCAGCTGCTGCGGCTCGACGCCCAGCTGCTGCAACCATGAAGCGCGGAGTGCCCCTATGAACATGGACCAGGCGCTGCAGACCTTCATTGCCGAGAGCCGTGAACTGCTGCAGGACATGGAAAACGCCTTGCTGGTGGTGGAAGCCAGCGCGGACAAGACCGAACTCATCAACGCCATCTTCCGCGCCGCGCACACCATCAAGGGCTCCTCGGGGCTGTTCAACCTGGACCACGTGGTGGCGTTCACGCACGTGGCCGAAAGCGTGCTCGACCGCGTGCGCGACGGCAAGGTGGCGATTGCCGAGCCGCTGGTGGCGCTGCTGCTGTCGTGCTGCGACCACATTGGCGCGCTGATCGACGCCGTGGCCACCGGCCAGACCGAGGCCGACCCCACCCTGACCGCGCAGGGCGAGCCGCTGGTGGCGCGCTTGCGCACCTACCTCAGCGGCGGCGCCAGTGCAGCGGCCAGCACGGCAGCGGTGTCCAGCCCCGCACCGGGCACAGGCAACCCCGCCAGCGCCGCCCCGACGCAGGCCCAGCACTGGCACCTGTCGCTGCGCTTTGGCCCCGAGGTGCTGCGCAATGGCATGGATCCGCTGTCGTTCCTGCAGTTCCTGGGCACGCTGGGCCGCCTGGTCAACGTGCTGGTGCTGTTTGACGGCCTGCCCGAGGCCGCGCTGATGGACCCCGAGGTGTGCTACCTGGGCTACGAGCTCGACCTCGACACCCAGGCCGACCGCAGCACCATCGAGAGCGCGTTCGAGTTTGTGCGCGACGACTGCGAGCTGCAGCTGCTGCCGCCGCACAGCCTTCAGGCCGACTACATCCGCCTGATCGAGCAGGCGCCGCCCTCGGCCTCCAGCCGCATTGGCGAGATGCTGGTGGAGTGCGGCGCTCTGACGCGCCAGGAGCTGGGCGCGGCGCTCAAGGCGCAGGTCTGCTCCGACGCCTCGCCACCGCCGCTGCTGGGCACGGTACTGGTGCAGCAGCAGCTGGTGCCGCACGAGGTGGTGCAGGCGGCGGTGGCCAAGCAGGCGCAGGCCAAGCAATCGCACAGCAGCGAGACCCGCTCCATCCGCATCGATGCCGACAAGCTGGACCAGCTCATCAACCTGGTGGGCGAACTCATCATCGTGGGCGCGGGCGTGAACCTGATCGCGCGCCGGGCCAACATCGCCGACTTGCAGGAGCACACCTCCAAGCTCTCCAGCCTGGTCGAGGAGGTGCGCGACAGCGCGCTGCAGCTGCGCATGGTCAAGATCGGCGCCACCTTCAGCCGCTTCCAGCGCGTGGTGCACGACGTGTCGCACGACCTGGGCAAGGACATCGCCCTCGTCATCCAGGGCGAGGACACCGAACTCGACAAGACCGTGGTCGAGAAGATAGGTGACCCGCTGATGCACCTGGTGCGCAACGCCATGGACCACGGCATCGAATCGGCGGAATTGCGCCTGGCGCGCGGCAAGCCCGCGCAGGGCACCGTCACGCTCAACGCGTTCCACGACTCGGGCAGCATCGTCATCACGGTGGAAGACGACGGCGGCGGCCTGCCGCGCGAGCGCATCCTGGCCAAGGCCATCGAGCGCGGGCTGGTGGAGCCTGGGCACCACCTGAGCGACAGCGAAGTCTATGGCCTGATCTTCGAGCCGGGTTTTTCCACGGCAGAAGCTGTGACCAACCTCTCGGGGCGAGGGGTGGGCATGGACGTGGTCAAGCGCAACATCACCAGCCTGCGCGGCAGCGTGGGCGTGACGAGCCAGGAGGGCCGTGGCACCACGGTGACAGTGCGCCTGCCGCTGACGCTGGCGATCATCGACGGCTTTCTGGTGCAGGTGGACGACTCGGTGTTTGCGGTGCCGCTGGACATGATCGAGGAGTGCGTGGCGTTCTCGGCGGAGCCGGGGCACAACTACACCAACCTGCGCGGGCAGGTGCTGCCGTTCATCCGGCTGCGCGAGCTGTTCGAGCTGGACGACACGTGCGCCAAGCGGCGCGAGAACATCGTCGTGCTCAAGCACGCAGGGCAAAAGGCCGGGCTGGTGGTCGATACGCTGCTGGGCGAGTTCCAGACCGTGATCAAGCCGCTGGGCAAGCTGTTCAGCCAGGTGCGCTGCATCAGCGGCTCCACCATCCTGGGCAGCGGCGAGGTGGCGCTGATCCTGGACGTGCCCGCGCTGATCCAGCAGGCCGTCAGCGCGGCCAGCCTGCACGACAAGAACGACGAACACCGCAATATGTAACGGGTGGCCGCTGGGCACCTGGCAAGAACAAAAAGGACTGTAGCTATGTTTGGAAACCTGAAAATCGGCACCCGCCTGGCCCTAGGCTTTGGCGTGACCTTGTTGTTCCTGGTGCTGGTCACGGCCATTGGCACCTTGCGCATTGCCGACCTCAACCGCTCCATCCGCGAGATGGCGGGCGACGCGTTCCCCAAGACCGTGCTGGCCAGCGACCTCAACAACGCCATCAACACCACTGCGCGGCGCCTGCGCAACGCCTACATCTTCCAGGGCGTGGCGGCGCAGCGCGAGCTCGAGCAGATTGCCGAGCAGCGCCAGATCATCGTGGACTCCCTCAACAAGCTGGAGCGTTACGTCAAGACCGATGAGGGCCGGGCCAACCTGAAGAAGATCCACGCCGCCCGCGCCGACTACGTGGCGCAGCAAGACCGCTTCATCCAGGCCCTCAACGAGGGGCGGCGCGAGGATGCTGCTGCCCTGCTCAGCGGTGAGCTGACCAGCACCCAGGTCGCCTACATGGCCGCCCTGAGCGAGCTGTCGGACTTCCAGGGCAAGCTGATGGAGCGCGTGGGCGAGGAGACCGAGGCCATGGCCAGCTCCGCCGAGCGCTTGCTGCTGGTGCTGGGCGTGCTGGCGGCATTGCTGAGCCTGGGCCTGGGCTGGCTGATCACGCGCAGCGTCACGGCCCCGACCCAGCAGCTGATCGACGTGGCCAACCAGATGGCCGCCGGCAACCTCAGCGTCAACATCAACCACCACAGCACCGACGAGATTGGCACCCTGGCCGGCGCCATGCGCGCCATGCAGTCCGCCGTGCAGCGCATGGTGGCCGATGCCAACCTGCTGTCCAAGGCGGCGGTGGAGGGCAGGCTGGCCACCCGCGCCGATGCGTCCAAGCACCAGGGCGACTACCGCCAGATCGTGCAAGGCGTCAACGACACGCTGGACGCGGTGATCGGGCCACTCAACGTGGCCGCCAAGTACGTGGACGACATCGCCCAGGGCAGCATTCCGCCCAAGATCACCGACAGCTACAACGGCGACTTCAACACCATCAAGAACAACCTCAACACCTGTATCGACGCCCTCAGCGGCCTGATTGCCGACATGGGCCACATGTCCAAAGAGCACAACGCGGGCGACATCGACGTGCGCATCGACGACGCGCGCTTCCAGGGCGCGTACCAGACCATGGCGCGCGGCGTCAACGAGATGGTGTTCGGCCACATCGCGGTCAAGAAGCTGGCCATGGGCGTGATCCGCTCCTTTGGCGAAGGCAACATGGACGCGCCGCTGGACCCGCTGCCGGGCAAGAAGCGCTTCATCAACGACACCATCGAGCAGGTGCGCGCCAACATCAAGGCGCTGGTGGCCGACGCCAGCCTGCTGTCGCAAGCGGCGGTGCAGGGCAAGCTGGCCACGCGCGCTGATGCGGGCCAGCACCAGGGCGACTTCCGCAAGATCGTGCAAGGCGTCAACGACACGCTGGACGCCGTGATCGGGCCGCTCAACGTGGCGGCCAAGTACGTAGAGCTGATCGCGCTGGGCGACATCCCCAAGCCCATCACCGACACCTACCACGGCGACTTCAACACCATCAAGAACAACCTCAACGCCTGCATCGAGGCCACCAACCAGCAATCGGCGGCGGCGCAGGCCATTGCGCGCGGTGACCTGTCGGTCAGCGTCAAGGTGCGCTGCGACAACGACGTGCTGGCCAAGAGCCTGGTGGACGTCATCCGCGCCGTGCGCGCGCTGGTGGCCGACGCCAACCGCCTGGCGCAGGCCACGGTGGAAGGCAAACTCTCGGTGCGCGCCGACGCGGCGCAGCACCAGGGCGACTTCCGCAAAGTCATCGAAGGCATCAACCACACGCTCGAATCCGTGGTCGTGCCCGTCAACGAAGTGCGCAGCGTCATGGGCGCAGTCGCGCATGGTGATCTGACCTTGAACGTCAACGGCCACTACCAGGGCGACCTGCGCGAACTGGGCGACATGGTGAACCAGGCCGTGGGCAAAATGGCGGGCGTCATCACCGAAGTGCTGCAAGCCGCCGACGCGCTGGCCAACGCCTCCGAGCAGGTCAGCGTCACGGCGCAATCCCTGTCGCAGGCCTCCAGCGAACAGGCCGCCAGCGTCGAGGAAACCAGCGCCTCGGTCGAGCAGATGACCTCCTCCATCGCGCAAAACACCGAGAACGCCAAAGTCACCGACGGCATGGCCAGCCAGGCCGCGCGCCAGGCCAGCGAAGGCGGCGAATCCGTGGCCGCCACCGTCTCGGCCATGAAACAGATTGCCAAGAAAATCGGCATCATCGACGACATCGCCTACCAGACCAACCTGCTCGCCCTCAACGCCGCCATCGAAGCGGCGCGCGCCGGTGAACACGGCAAAGGCTTTGCCGTGGTGGCCGCCGAAGTGCGCAAACTCGCCGAACGCAGCCAGGTGGCGGCGCAGGAAATCGGCGAAGTGGCCGGCTCCAGCGTCGACCTGGCCGAGAAAGCGGGCAAACTGCTCGACGAAATCGTGCCCAGCATCCGCAAGACCTCCGACCTGGTGCAGGAAATCACGGCCGCCTCGGAAGAACAATCCTCGGGCGCGGGCCAGATCAACGCCGCCATCGGCCAGCTGAGCCAGACCACGCAACAGAACGCCTCCAGCGCCGAAGAACTGGCCGCCACCTCCGAAGAGATGAGCAGCCAGGTCGAGCAACTGCAGCAGACCATGGCCTTCTTCAAGATCGACGACAGCGCCAGTGCGGCGCGCAAGGCCGGGGCGCACAAGCGCGCCGCGCCCGCCCCGCACAAAGGCGGCGCGCGCGCCAAACCTGCCACGGCCAGCCGCTCCGGCGCGGCCGAACTGGCCGACTTTGCGGCCAGCGCGGCGCTCGATGGCGGCGGCACCGAAATCGACGAAAGCAAGTTCATCAAATTCTGAGGCCGAGACACGACATGAACGCCATCGCCCCCGACCTGCAGGCCAGCGTGGCCGGCAAGAGCGCCGCCGCTGACCAGGGCCAGTACCTGACCTTCATGCTCAGCGGAGAGCCCTTTGCGATCGGCATCCTGTGCATCAAGGAAATCATCGAATACAGCGGCTTGACCGAAGTGCCGATGATGCCCGCGTGCATCCGGGGCGTGATCAACCTGCGCGGGGCGGTGGTGCCGGTGCTGGACTTGTCGGTGCGCTTTGGCAAGCCGCCCAGCCCCATCACCAAAAAAACCTGCATCGTGATCGTGGAAGTGCGCAACGGCGAGGACAGCCACGACATGGGCGTGGTGGTGGATGCGGTCAACGCGGTGCTGGAGATCCCGCGCAGCGAAATTGAGCCTCCACCCGCGTTTGGTGCCAAAATCCGCACCGATTTCATCGAAGGCATGGGCAAGGTCAATGGCCATTTTGTCATCCTGCTCAACGTGAACCAGGTGCTGTCGATCGACGAGATCGGCGCCATGGCGCGCGTGGCAGCGCAGGCCGAACCGTTGCTGGCCAGGACAGACAACGGTGTGGTCGGCCAAGCCGCCGCCAAGGAACAACAAGCATGAAAAACATCTCCATCCGCACCCTGCTGGTGTGTTCCTTTGCCGTCATCGTCGGCTTTTTGCTGGCCATCTCGGCCCTGTCCATGTTGTCGTCGGCGGCCGAGCATGAAGCGGCCCTGCGCCAGGAGGAACGCTACGCGGCCTACCTGCTGGCCGATGAGCTGCGCCAGAGTTCGGACGACCTGACGCGCCTGGCGCGCACCTACGTCGTCAGCGGTGGCGCGCCCGAGTACGAGCGCCAGTACAACGAGATCCTGGACATCCGCGACGGCCGCAAGCCGCGTCCGCAGGACTACCACCGCATCTACTGGGACTTTGTGGCCGCTGGGCAGCCCCAGCCCCGGCCCTCCACCACCGCCGTGCCGCTGCTGACGCTGATGAAGCAGGCGGGTTTCAGCGCCGAGGAGCTGGCCAAGCTTGAGCAGTCGGCCGCCAACTCCAACGAGCTGGTGCAGACCGAGGTGCGCGCCATGAACGCCGTCAAGGGCCTGTACCCCGACGAGCGGGGCAACTACACCGTGGCGCGTGCGCCCGACCTGGAGCTGGCCCGCGCGCTGCTGCACAGCCGCGACTACCACCTGTACAAGGCCAAGGTGGTGGCGCCGGTGGATGAGTTCTTTGTGCTGCTGGAGCAGCGCACCGCCACGCAGGTGGCGCAAAGCGTTGCCCATTCGCAGGCGCTCAAGACACTGCTGATGGCCATCACCGCGCTGGCGGTGGTGGTGTCGCTGGTGCTGGGCTGGCTGCTGTTTGCCAAGATCGTGCCACCGGTGCGCCGCCTGGTTGATGCCGCGCAGAACATGGCCCGGGGCCAGTTCGATTTCACGCTGGCACTGGGCAGCCACGACGAAGTGGGCACGCTGACCCAGTCGCTGGGTGCCATGCAGTCTGCCGTGCAGCGCATGGTGGCTGACGCGAGCCTGCTGTCCAAGGCGGCGGTGGAGGGCAAGCTGGCCACCCGCGCCGATGCCTCCAAGCACCAGGGCGACTACCGCCAGATCGTGCAGGGCGTCAACGACACGCTGGACGCGGTGATCGGGCCGCTCAACGTGGCCGCCAAGTACGTGGACGACATCGCCAAGGGCAGCATTCCGCCCAAGATCACCGACAGCTACAACGGCGACTTCAACACCATCAAGAACAACCTCAACACCTGCATCGACGCCCTCAATGGCCTGATTGCCGACATGGGCCACATGTCCAAAGAGCACAACGCGGGCGACATCGACGTGCGCATCGACGACGCGCGCTTCCAGGGCGCGTACCAGACCATGGCGCGCGGCGTCAACGAGATGGTGTTCGGCCACATCGCGGTCAAGAAGCTGGCCATGGGCGTGATCCGCTCCTTTGGCGAAGGCAACATGGACGCGCCGCTGGACCCGCTGCCGGGCAAGAAGCGCTTCATCAACGACACCATCGAACAAGTGCGCGCCAACATCAACGCGCTGGTGGCCGACGCCAGCCTGCTGTCGCAAGCGGCGGTGCAAGGCAAGCTGGCCACGCGCGCTGATGCGGGCCAGCACCAGGGCGACTTCCGCAAGATCGTGCAAGGCGTCAACGACACGCTGGACGCCGTGATCGGGCCGCTCAACGTGGCGGCCAAGTACGTGGAGCTGATCGCGCTGGGCGACATCCCCAAGCCCATCACCGACACCTACCACGGCGACTTCAACACCATCAAGAACAACCTCAACGCCTGCATCGAGGCCACCAACCAGCAGTCGGCGGCGGCGCAGGCCATT
>NZ_NWBQ01000006.1 GCF_002837135.1 Macromonas bipunctata
GCCCATGCCTCATCAAAGAGACACAGGACTTACAGCTTCTCCACGGGCTGACACCGCCAATCCAGCGGCCAATATGTTGCGTGCGGCATTCACGTCCCGGTCATGGTTCGCACCACATTCGGGGCACGTCCATTGCCGCACGTTCAAGGGCATCTTTTCTGCCGTGTACCCGCAGTCGCTGCAACGCTTGGACGACGGGTGCCAGCGGTCGATCTTGACCAACTCGCGTCCATACCAGCGGGCCTTGTATTCGAGCTGGCGCACGAACTCGGCCCAGCCCGCATCACCGATGGACTTGGCGAGCTTGCGGTTCTTCTTCATGTTGCCGACGGCCAGCGTCTCGACGGCGATCACTTGGTTTTCGTGGATCAGCCGGGTCGAGAGCTTGTGCGTGAAATCCTTGCGGATGTCGGCGATCTTGGCGTGCAGCTTGGCGACTTTGAGCCGCGCTTTGGTACGGTTCTTGGAGCCTTTCTTTTTTTTGGCCAGCTTGCGTTGCAACTTCGCCATTTTCTTCTCGTGCTTACGGAAGGCGTTGAGCGCTGGGATTTTTTCGCCGTCGGAAAGGATGGCGAAATGAGTCAGGCCCAGATCAATGCCGACTTGGCTGGGTGCTTCCGGTTTGGCGCAGACCACGTCGTCACACAGCAAGCTGACAAAGTAACGGCCCGCCGCGTCTTTCGACACGGTGACGGTCGTCACCTTCGCACCTTGCGGAATTTGGCGCGACCAGCGGACATCCAGCGGTGCGTCCATCTTCGCCAGCTTGAGAACCTGACCATCCCAGCGAAACGCGCTGGCGGTGTATTCCGCCGATTGGTGGCTGCCCTTGCGCTTGAACTGCGGGTAACGCCCACGCTTCGCAAAGAAATTCCCAAACGCGGTTTGCAAATGCCGCAGCGCCTGCTGCAACGGCACGCTGGACACGTCGTTGAGCCAAGCGTACTCCGGTTGCTTTTTGAGCAACGTCAACGCTGCGGAAGTGTCGTGGTAGCCCATGCGTTCCTGCCGCTGCTCCCACGCCTCGCTGCGCAAGCGCAGCATGTGGTTGTAGACAAAGCGCACGCAACCGAACGTCTGGGCAAGGATGACCTCTTGCTCAGGCGTGGGGTAAAACCGAAAGCGGTACGCGCGCTTGATGTCCATATAGGCAATTTACACGAAAACCACCCCATCCACCCAGAAGATAGCCCACCAAGAAAGGAGCGGGTTCAGGGGCTTGCTGTGCAAGCCGTGCTATCCCTCCCCGGCATGAATACCGGGGTTTCCCGCACAGATTGGTCAATGACGAAGGCACCAAGCGCGCCTATGAAAGCAACGACGATGCCTACCGGGTATTTCGCAAAATGCTCGAAAACAGCCGCCCACCCGACGACTGGAACGAATTGCTGGCCGAAGCCCAGGCTGAAGGGCAACGCTTGCAACAGCTCGCAACTGCCGTGACGCGGTAGTCCGACGCGCGGGGCAAATTTGCCCGCTTATTGGTGGCTGGCTTCTTCGAGGTCATTCAACAGCGCATCGGCGGTTGCAAAGCGCGCGTGACGGCTCTGGACGATCTGGTTGGCCTCAGCAATGGCAACGCGGCTGGTGGCGTTGGGTGCCTTGAGCGCAAACGGCAACTCTTGATCCGCAACGACACGGGTCAGGAACACGCGAACCGCATCAGAAACGGTCAACCCCATCGAAGCCAGCGTTTTTGCAGCCTGCGCCTTGATGTTTTCGTCCACACGGACGTGAACCATGGTGGTGTTAGCAGCCATAATGGCCTCCTGTTGCGATGGTATGAGATACATTGTATTACCATTGCACCACCATGAGCACCCCTACGAGCCCCGCCGCCGCCAGCACCTTGCTGGCCAGCTTAGCCCGGATATTTCACC